>NZXM01000009.1 GCA_002701965.1 Methanobacteriota archaeon
ATTTTTCATCTACCCATTGGAAATCATCGTGTACAACTTGAGAAAACACCTTCGCATCAGAAACACACTTGTAGAATTCAATATTGACGATCATCGAAGGATAGTCGTGAACNACCTTGTCNATNAATGANNCAACTTGAGCCTCGATNCCCAATTCCTCTAACAATTCCCTCTTCAATGCAGCATTAGTGGTTTCCCCAGAATCGATTTTACCACCGGGGAATTCCCAATGGCCACCCATGACCTGATTTGTACCACGCTTGCAGGCCAAAATCTCCGCCTTTTCGTTGACCAAGACACCACCTACAACTTGTACCACTGGCTTTTGTGAAATGCGCGCAGACAATTCAAGAAGTACATTCAGTTGCTCGTCCATAGGTACGAAACTGAAATCCGGGATGTGTACAAAAATTGCTGGAATTGAGCGNCCTCTNCTTTGCAAACCTTTTGTTTCAATTTCATGCAATGAGCGGTAGTACGTTTCGTTGCAGACGAATCTACCGCAATCCTCACTCAACTCAACCCTGTGATTATTTTCAAATGCAACTGCAATCGATGGNCGATGNGCTGTTGTATGAAGNAATGCTAGACCAGAATCTTCAACAAACGATTCCTGAATCATTCGCCCTTGATTGTCAGGTATTCTGAAATCAGACTCGTTGATTGCACACATCTCTAGACGTATTTTCTCTGCATTCTCATTNAACCCAACNTGGATTACNGCATCNAAATCTGCAATTTCCTGTAGACTACTTCGGCTNCCATCCTCATCAACGGTCAGAATCTGGCCCCTAAATTCCATTTCCACTACATTCGATTCCAAGCCATAGGGTGGAGCCGTNNTGAGATGTTGCTCATGATGTGTATCGAGCAANTTCTCGACAAGAATCTGTGAGGGNTTCTCTTTGTGTGAGCCAAATGCCTCAAATCCGGTAATCCAAATTCGGGTCTTCATTGGCCATAAACGATGGCTTCTCCGACATAGCAATTATGGATGTGGAATCACCCAACAGACCATGGACGAGNCTGAATTGGAACTCAAGGCCCGCCGNGATAGCATGGTGCGCTTTGAAGATCAATCAGGTCGTGATGGGGCNGATGGAACCCTCATCCTTGCGGATGCTCTCACCTACGCTGCCGGTGCAAGCGCTTTCATCACGGCATCCATTGACGCCTTGGAAAGTGGTAGTGTAAATACTCGAATTGGAATTTTATTGATTTCTGGATTCGGCCTTTGGTTGTGCTCTCAGTCATTGAANAATTTTCGTCGGTTGCTACCTGTTTGGCTGCGAGTGGTNTTAGGNATGCGAATTTTNCCTGAGACCTTTGANGAACAAAGCACNTTTTCTAGAAAACGTAGNATGTGGACCATTGTCATCGCNGCNGTATTGACCGCAGTCATTGCAGTTCAATTCACAATTGATGATTCGAGTATTGTAACACGTTCAGGCGTCCCGTTCCACTATGTTTTGTGGAGTATTGTCGTGTTAGACATCCTTGTGGCAATACAATGGTATCTAGTCATTGGCAAGGCAAATCAGATTGTTGACAGACCTGGTGGTTGGTAGTCAAACAACTAAACAGAGGATTCAACAGGGTGAACTGGTAGCAGGGGATGAGTCAGATGGTAGGTAATGACGAAGAAGACTTGGTCGTCAACTTATCTCTAGAAGATTCGCAAGGTGGAAGATTTCGAAATATCTTCGGAGTTGTGCGTCTGATTTGGACCGAATTAACTGCAGGAGTCGGTGCGTGGGGGTCACTAAAACCGCTGGTTGCTGGAGTCCTTGCGGTGGTCCCATTTCTATTCCTAGGCCAGCACTTTAATCGGCAGCATCAGAAAGGGTTTGATTGGATGCTACTACAATTGCCACTCGCACTAACGATACTCTTGTGGCCTGTGCTTTGGGCATGGTCAATTTTGGATGCATATCGAGTTGCAATGGTTGCAGTCTCAGAGGCGGAGAATCGCCGTCGAGCCCTTGAATTGGTTAGTTGATTACCAGTCATCTGGGATCTCAAGCGGTGAAAATAATTGACCTGCACCCTTGGCGGATGCGAGTTGATTCCGAGCCAAATGTTCCCACTGGCGTAGTTGCATCAATGCATCAACAAGAGGGATTTCAGTCGCATTCATCGCCGAGCGAAGAATGGTATCAAGAATGTCCATCCGATCATCGTCGAGATTCCCCAACAAGCTTTCCAATGGCGGACCAGAGGGGGATTCCTGATCTTGTTCACCGAGAATCGGCCACGGTTTTGTGAGGATATTCGGTAACGATTCACCTAAGGCAGTTGCCTGCTCTTCTAAAGCCTCAGTTAATTGCCGAGTATATTTTGAAATTACCAAAGATACTTCCAACAATGGCATAGAATACTGACGGAGAAAATTCACAATTTGCTCTTGCAGGAATACCATTTTTTCTGTAGTTGCCGAGTCTGGCCCAGGAATTGGAATTCGAGGTAGGTCACCCGACAATACGATTCCACCTATATCTGCCCTGTCGAACGAGCCAGGTTGATTTGCTCTTGTGTCCAACCTGCAGCCAATAATTGCTCATCCGAAAATGCACTGTCCGTGGCAGACTGGTTGTGACCACCAGCAACATATTCTGAGGCCGCTCGATTCAATTCACTCTGTCGGAGGTAACCATTTCCATCTGCATCAAAGTGTGTGGCGAATGAGAGGAAGGCAGCCCCATCATGGATACCATTGGTCGATACAACATGTGAGAAAACACTGTCATTGAAATCCAATGGGACATTTGCCTCAGCGATTACTGGATTAGGAGGTGGCATGTTCTCAAAACCTGGTGGTGGTAAGGGGTTCGCCATATTCTCAAACCCAGGAGGTGGGAGGGGNTTTGGCGCGGGNATGCTTTCAAANNCTGNGGNCGNAGGGATTGATTCGAGTGATTNATTTGCTTCTTCGGATTGATCCATTGAATCCAGCTCTTCATCNATCCCCAACTGNTTTTCACGACGGTAAAGTACGAGCATTGATACACCAAAACATAGAGATGCAACGGCGATGATATACAGTACGAATAGGCCACTAGAATCATCTATCTGTTGGGACAATGCCTCACCATCTCTAGCNGTATACGGCTTGATTTCGATGGGCTCAATGGTNACCCAATCAATATCGATATGACGGTCCCGAGCAACCAACTGATATCGATGAATTTGACTTTCTTCGACGGNATCTGTTGGCAAATCCAACACAACAGACCAATTGCCCATTGGAGTTAGTTCTACAGATGCTTCTATGCCNANAACTTCAACCCAACGATCAGCGGAAATTTCCTCAAACAGGACGAATGTAATCTCACCTGATTGCTCGTTTTCATTGGCACCTTGGATTGTNAGTTTAGCAGTTTCACCACCCACTGGAGAGGGATTATCCCAAGAAATAGATGTNTGNTCACCTCTCAAATCAATGTCTGGACCCACNCGAATTAAACGCCATTGAGCCAAAGGAGTATGTTCNGTGTTGTTCTCGGCAAGGTAAGGNTTTCCAGCTTCATCAGAACCAGTAATCCATACGTCGACAATGTATCCAGGCAACAACTCAATCGACCCGGAATCAGTGAGATCCATGATTCCCTCCCAACTCCAATCTGCACCAATGGGTGCACCTTGTTGGAACGGTTGGTTACCTCGAGAAATTTCGCTCGTACCNGCACGAATTCGCCAGTGGATTTCAGCAGGACGATCAAGGTCAAAACTGTGTTCATCAGAGACATGTAGACTCACCGGAAGCTGTGTTGTATCACTCAATCGAACATCTCCCGAGGGACCAATNGAACGAATCTCAGGTGGAGTTCCATCGACGACCAACTGAATACGTGGTTGCTGGTTGGTGGTGTCGTCTGCCAACCCCGGAAGATTCTCGAGACTCGCATACATGTCAAGTCCACCACTTCGAACATTTGGAACAAGGATGTCAAGGGTGAAGTCCCCTCCTTCTCGAGGAACTGCGGACCAGGAACGTTCCAAGTCGCCAACAACNATATCGAACGCACCTTCTGGCGCTGGTGTCGAATCTTCACTGAACAATACACGTCCACCNATTCGAACCACTTGGCCGGCAGCNATCAATTCAGGATCTTCGCCAGGNCGATACAGATTACGTCCGGTTGCCAAGTCGGTTGCCGTGAAGTGACCTGGGACCATATCAAATCTCAGATCATTGTCCAAACTCCATTCATCATATGCCAANCCTCCTGTGTCTTCATGACAAGGGATNTCAGCGTTCAAATCGCAAGGCNAATCGATAACTTTGACAATGGGCACANACAAGATTTCACCATTGGTNTCAAATTCCTCAGGGAACCACCAAGTCANTTGGAATCGGATGTCGAGATAGAGGATGCTACTGTTGGTCNGTTCGGTAGAATATGAACTGTANAGATTGGATACTGCAACTGCTGTACTACCAGACTCAAGATGCATTTCATGACCTGATTCTGTCGGTGTGAAATTTGCCCAAATCGANGCGCGCTCATCTTCAAAATCCTCTANCAATGACAGGTGGACGGACTGAATATCCTGCCAGCCGTTCCCATCACCGATCAGTAATCTTGCAATGTACTCAGTACCCGGATGCAAAGGTGATTTGTCATCATGTCCTAAAATTGTAGAATTATCTGACTCTATCAAGGGTGAGAATTCTTCACGAATCCAGTAGGTGACCAAATCAGCNTCCCAGTCTGGCGTGATGGTTGAACCAATCCCACAGGGTGTAGGTACGTCTGGACAAACAGGGCCCCCACCTCGCGCCAAAACGTTATTTTGTTGATCAGCACCACTGACGTAGAAAGAAACCTTTTCACCATGTGCATTTGAACTGTCATCGATAATCCCACTGAATACATTGATTCCACCCGGCAATTTCTCAGGTGAGCGTAACAAAGAGGTCCGATACTCATTGGCATCAGGCAGAAGGTTGTAGTTCAGATCATCTTGTGATTCAACCCAGTAATGCAGTGTGATTTCGACTGGAGGGTCTACAGAATCNTCAACGGTGACACTGATCGATTGACTCCCAGCATGAACTTCGATACCATCATCAGGCGTTGCACCCATGACGAGGGGACTGTTGCCATCAAGCACAATTCGCATGGTGTTGAAATTCGGATTGATGAATGTAGAACCATTTGGAAGAGAAGTTGCAGAAACCTCGAATAACATGCCTCCTTGACTCGATTGCAGTGGTGTTAGGAGAGTCATGTAGTATTGGCCATACGCTGGATTGGCTTCAAAAATGAATGACTGAGGGCCACCCATTTTCTGACCATCTTGTGTGAGATTTTCGCCAATGAGTTCGAGATAAAACTGACCCGCCTGTGGGGAAAGGGTGGTCCCCTCGAAGGCAATGGTGCCCGTAAATGTGAGATTGGTCCCTCCACGCATCCAATCATAAGGCAATAANTCTCTTCCNGCCTCATCAAAAGCCTTCATGTCTAGAAGTTGGATATCGTTTTCGACCCGTAATCCTAAACTCTCCGTTTGATAGTTGTTGACTGCCAATCCGAGGTCATCTGTTACACTGATATTGGCCTCTGATGAGGTTTCATCATCCCATTCCCATTCTGATTGAATNGGCATACGTATGCTGACAATATCCCCTGTATGGGCGACTGAGGTACAGTTACCAAAGTCAAATCGCACAATNTTTGCGGGATCAGACACTTCTGAACATGAATCCCCAGCAACCCATCGCAAGACAGGGTCTGCACCATGTGTAGAACCGAGTGTGACATCGACACGTTGTAACATGCTTGCATCATCACCAATCGCCACCTGTGTTACGAGGATTCGGTCGACGCCATCAGGCACCAACATCCCTCCATCCAATGAGGTACNGATGACTCGGGTCTGGTAACGATAAGTGATATCCAAATCCGAGAGCCGNATTCGACCCGGACTCNCTGCACGAATCGTGAATGTAATGTTGACTGTGCCTTCTCCATTCTGTGGNATTTCCGCGTTNAGAGCATCAACTAAATTCTGCCCACTNACAACAATCGGGTCTTGTAGCCCGCCTGAACCTGTNTACTCATCTTGGCCGTCGTCACCAATATCGATTCGAACGGCACTTGGATAACCCTCCTCAAAATGTAATGTCAATTCCTCCATTGCAGGAGTTGAAGAAGAATCGCTTGTATTCAACGCGATTTTGTAGATGAGTTGGTTTCCTACACTCGTACCCCAATCGATCTCGATATCGTTTGACGCTTGCACCCAATTTTGACCATTATCATTGGAAACCAACACAGANACTGCTGTGTTTGAGGGGGCATCGGACGTCCAAGTCGCACGCATTTTCCCAACTTGGGTGCCTGTCTGTAAGGTCGGNGATGTCCACTCTCCTGCAGAATCATATTCACTGGCATGGTCAATAGAAACCCACCAAGAGACTGCAGTCGTACCTACCAATTGCACCTTCCACTTGAGTTCGGTTCCAGGGTAATCAAAATGTACGGTTTCGTTGTTTGTAACCGAAACCCAATGAGTTCCACCATCAGCACTGATCCAATACTCAACACGATCACCTGCAGCACTTGTCGACCATGAAACCTCCATGTTTGCTGCGACAATGTCATCCTCAACTTCGATGGTTTCACTGACCCAGATNGAGGTCCCAGGCTGTGCTGTAATCAGGTAGGTAATCCCACTACCAAACTCTCGNTAGCGTTGCCCCTGAGTCCAAGAATAATGATCGAGCGTGTTCAGTCGTTGACCATCATAATGNAANCCATAACCATTNGCAGANATTGATGCTGTACCGGTTTGCTTGGTCAAAACACTACCTGGAGCTCCAGTCATTGCAAAACATTCCAAANTATCTGNGCTCCAACTTTGATAGGTTCTGAACCAAACCAACTCACCGTGTACAGACATACCGCGTACTTGTCCCGAGGACATGAAATAGGTGTAGAAGTCGGTACTGTTNCGCTCAAANCTTCCNGCCCCATCAAACTCGTATTGAATGATAGACTTGCGAACTCCATGATTGACCCAAACGGAATCTCGAGTTCGGTCATAAGAAATTGCAGTATAATCNCCATAGCCTCCACTGCTGACATCATATGTTGAAATGCANTNCCAAGCAAGNGGGTGTTTGATATCCCATTCAACAATGCGGTGATACTGAACTGCATTTTGACCACGATATGCAGAAATGATACCGAAGACTCGTTCATCGTCAGTGACTGCCCAGTCTCTCCACCCATATGCTTGCCAAGTACTGGCTAGACTAGGAACCGAACAACTACCGAGATCTAAGTCTGGTTTGAGAGGCTGATTATTGGGNCCAGTCGTCATCTGNGTACCATTATTTTTGAACAANACCTTAACNGTATTTTTGACGGAATTTGCATCCCATGTTGAAGCGAAAATCATGTCTCGGTAGACAAAGGCTGCGCCGTTGTATGTTGCCATAGTTCCGGAGGCCAACGAGCGCTGAGAACTGAAGCGAGTTTCACTCACATTGGTTGTATGTGGTTGTCTAATCGAATATGACGAATTATCATACCATGCAGAAGAACTGGCTGGTTCGGCATCGATATCGTGGGAATCAAACCAAGAGTCACTGTCTTTCATCGATAGGGTAACTGAATCACCTTGTGTATCGACAAAATCAATGTCTCCTTCACTCCAATCCGATCTAGAAGAATCTGTAATACTATTCCAGCCTGTAGCCGATGCACCCGAGATTGTGACTTCGGCCCCAGTGACTTCGGCCCCAATCGGCATGGCAACCTGGATGTTGCGAGCAGGAGTCCCAGATTGGTAGATGGCAATCGCTTCGGATGAACCATCGGCAAACGTGTACAAATGACGTGCGCCTCCACTTGCAGAATCAACCTCTTCGACAATCAATACTGGCTGAGGCTGAGACACGAGGCCCGCAGCAAACAGCGAGGAAAGAAACAATCCGACCAAGAGTAGACTCTTGGGAGCGGCTGATTCACGCATCATGNCTGAGGCACCCTGAACCCTCACAGGAGGTGCGGGCTATCAATCCATTCCCTGCGGGTCTGGCCCCTACGGGGCCGGACCCGGGCCAATCAACTGGTCGTTCTGTCATCATATCGGATGGGTGAACCACCATCACCACGGACTCCATTGACCATATCATCATCAATTTCGAACCAATCGTTAATCCAATCCCCATCAGTATCGTAATTCACTGGATTCGTACCATCAGCAATGTTGTCTCCATCGATATCTAGAACCCACCAGCCCCAAACATACTCACCTTGGCCAATATTCGGGAATCGATCGAATACACCCCATCTTCGCTCCCAATCATCNGTCCAATCACCACGACAAATGTCAACGTCATCAGTCGAATCTAAAGCCATGTAATCTACATCATTGTCGAAGACTACATGGGCGTACAAATCATCAGTTGCATTGATTCGGTACATTCTGAAATAATTGGCATAGATGTCATTGGGAGTATCCGTTTGTAGTAAATACCCTCGCAATTGCCACCATTCAGTAATTTGCTCACCTTCATACAGCAATGGAGAACTACGGACCTGGGTTGCACTTGCCAATGTTGTGTTNCCATAGAATTCTTGGAAATTATTGTACGGGATGTAAATACAACTCGGGCCAGAACAGTCCCAGCCTCCGTCGTTGTCTGGGTCCTGAGTCGCATCCGATGCATCACGTGGATCGAATGTTGCCCAAGTCCATTCCATATTTGGACGACCAAGGTCCATCCCCGAAACATTCAGTGGCTTGTTCGTCGCACCAAATTCTTCCCAAACAACCTTGATGTGAAGGAAAGATGACCAATTGTCATTCGATTCGTTCCAGCCGCGGTCATGTTCCCACCAATCGGGTAGCATATCTCCATCTGTATCGTCATCAATCGGATTGGTACCAAATTTGTACACCTCGCGGCCATCACTCAGTGCCCACGAATAGTCGTAAGCTGTTGTCACACCATTGGATTCTTCTCGAACCTGTTGAACAGCATCACCATCTGTGTCATTGGAAATTGGCAATGTACCCAGATTCCATTCCTGAAGATTGGTGAAATACAACGGGCTGTTTCCAGGAGAAATTTGCTGAGATGAATCATAAGCAGTAAATGCTCTAAACTCCCAAGCACCTTGAATTGCAGGCAAATCACCCGAAGTGCGATCATACCATCCATCAGCATCTGGATCGTAATCAACGTCCAAAGGATTCACNGGGTTTAGGCTCCATCGCCAACTGTTGACTGGCAANGTCTCTGTAAATATCGAGTAACAAAACTCCCAACCATCCGGCATTGAATCGCCATCGGAATCAGGATGGGTTGGGTCGGAAATACCAACCAGACTCAAATTCCAATTGTCAGAATAGGCTTCATTGATTCTCGTCATTCGCTCGCTACTCATCACGTCTTTAGCAACGAAAAGGTCGTACAATACACCACGGGCGTCATTTTCAGTCATCCCCATTTCTTCTTGATGGGCGGCCATCATGTCTTGACCATAACTGAATAACCCCATTTCAGATGGAACCGTGAATCGTTCGGTAAATTTACCATAAATTCGTGATTGATATTCAGCGAGATTATCGAAGGATTCGTTCTCATCGATTTCGCCATCCCCATTACAGTCCCAGGAATCATTGTCCGAATCGAAATCAACATCAGCAGCACTTAGAGGATTCATTTCCCACTGATTGCCATCCAAATCCCATTCTGTAAACCAATACTCATACCCGTCAATCATCTGATCACTGTCTGAATCATTGTTTGTCGGATCAGTAATCCCAATAATTGTCGTCAACAGAGGAGGNGGAGGAATGTTNGGNTTACTTCGCCAATCTANNTACTGCTGGGCAGCAATCATTGCNCGATTGCCCTTNGCAAACAGCATCGAATTGATGCGTTGTAGGAATGCATTCTCATTTTGNGCCATCGCCTCNTCCCACATTCGTGGTGCGTCTGGAGGTGANAANCCNCCATTCACAGGGTTTTGGACCGTGAGATTGAGTTCTTGCATATCNGTCAGAGCATCTTGATCNGCGTCATAGTGACCATCGCCAGAGACCAATGGGTTCAGCGTCCATACCTCATCTGTTTGGTTCCATTGTGTAAACAACAATTCGATTCCATCGTACATCCCATCGCCATCAGTGTCAGGATTGTTGGGGTCACAGGTCGGCCCTGTCAAAGCGAGTTGTTCGGGTGTCAGGAAGGCCCCGAATGAAATCATCGAACCAGCTTCACTCCAAATTTGAATTGATGCGATATTGCCAACACCGAAAACGTAGAATTGTGGACTGGTTTGCTCAGGGTTTGTCTCTGAGAAATTGGCATCGATGGAGTTGTATTCTTCCCAATTGGTCATACCATCACCATCAGGGTCACCCAAAGAATCCAATTCGTTGACAGGATTCAATGTCCATGATTCACCAAAGACATCCCATCGAGCAAAATAAACCTCCCAACCATCCGGCATACCGTCATCATCCGTATCTCGGTTGAGAGGATCACTGCTGCCTTGATCGGCAATCGGNGCCATCGGTTGATCCTGGATTACTTCATCTGTTGCNAAGAAACCGAACGACTCAGTNGCAGAGCCATTCCATGATTCGTTAAACAATGCAGTCGAATGGGGCAATACGTTTCCACTTTGGTCAACGTCTCCCATCATTATCAGAGATGAAATGTGGTATTCCATCCAATTCGTATACATCTCCTCTGGTTGTAGAACACCATCATGATTGACATCATATCCGTCACCATCCGGATTGTTGCCTCCATCAGAACCATTCAAAGGATTCAATCCTTCTTGTGCTGATGACCAAGAGCAAGTGTATCTTGCCTCCCAGCCATCTGGCAAACCATCTCCATCGGAATCTGCAAGGTTGGGATCAGTATCCACCCATGTAGATGCGCCCTCCGAGGTTTCATTGTGCGTACTGAGGCCTTGTTCTAGAACCAGCAAGCGAATCTGCTGCCATTGATATTCACAGAGGTTTGACAAACCATCATTGTCTGCATCTTCATCTGCATCTGAGGGGTCAGTGGGGTCAAGAGACCAATCATTTCCTCCAGTGAATGTTTGACCAATCCAACGACGATACTGAATTTCCCAACCGTCAGGCATACCATCTTGATCAGTATCGATATTTGTGGGGTCGATACTTCGATCCGTTGCACCACCAGCGCCTGAATCTGACCACCCGGTGATGTATGTGTTGCGGGCATCTTCACCTGTATCATCATCACAAACGTAAGCCCCATTTAGGTAGTGGCAAGTGAAATTGGTACGTTCTAAGAAAAAGCCCCAATACTCTTCACCATCAAACAAACCATCGCCGTCGGTATCTGCCAACTGTGGATTTGTAGTGTTCCAGCCTTGTTCGGTGGTGGAAACAAATCGGAATTCATCTAAATTAGACCAACTCCGATCGAAGTAGTCATCGTCGTCGGGGTTGAAGTTCACACCGTCAGCATCTGGGTCGTCATCTCGATCAAAGGGGTTGGTCGGATCTAAACCATGCACGAACTCCCAACCATCTGGCATCCCGTCAGAATCTGAGTCATTAGAGAGAGGATCGATTAGGACCATGTTTGCGTACGTCCCTGGGTCTAAGGCAGCGAAGATGAATGAAGAGCCATTCAATTCGAGCACAGTCATGTCGACGACGCGCCCAGGGATTCGAGTATGGTCTGGCTCCATCCCTGAAGAGCGAACATGGTTCGCATCTAAGGCCCAAGTCCCCCATTGTGAACCCACAATCACTTCATCACCGAGAGGAAGTATGGACTGAATGTTGTTGGCAGTAAATTCCTCTTCATTGATCATTCGATCATAGGAGAAAGCACCTAGAGGATTGGAAGGACCCACGGCCAAGTCAAATTGATGCACACCACCCCGTGTGCCGACCCAGAGTGTCTGTGGGCTGGTGATTTCGCCATCACCATCGCGAGGGCCATCGACGACGAGGGCCTGAACGCGAGCGGCCAATGCAGAATCGATTGCATCCGCGGGAGCCACATATTCTTCAGCGTTGGAAATGTCAAAAATCCAAGTCGAATCAAAACCACCAACAAAGTCTGTGCTGTTGGCCATCAATAATCCCCTGTCGGTGCCTACGAATAGTCGACCTCCCTCACTGGGTAGGACAACGTGAGTCGCGACTTCGACCGTCGTATTCTCTTGTTGTTGGAGTGCATCAGTCAGTGGGATGACTTCATTCAAACCGACAATCAATCCCTCTGAATCCAAAGAAAATCGCCATACTTGCTGTTCAGCAGCAAATGCAATCAAATCAAGCTGGGCACCACTACCTGTTTGCAGAGGTGTGATCAATTCAAATTGAGGTTGAGGACCTGAGGCACTGCCCCAATCATCATGCACATCAAGTACCGATGAAATCTGCCCTTCTTCATCGAGTGAAAGAGTCATCATCCCCCGATTGGTAGTCAGAAGAAGTACCCCATCAGAGCTTCCTTCTGGCCATAAGTGCAAATCGAGTAGATGCTCACCTGAAGGAAGTTCAAAGTGACTGGACGCATTGTTAGACGGACTCATGACAGTGATTCCGCGTATTGTTCCAACATACACCAAGCCATGAACCTCATCCGAAAAAATCGAATGGGCATTGTGATGCAATAAACTCGGAGTTGTGCCTTGGTCATAGACGACCACAGATTGTCCGGCGGCACCAAGTCCAACGCGTTTGACACCCGCAGTCACCCAATTGTCATCGTCGAGATATACTGTATATTCCTCAAGATTACTGAACACCTCACCCAAGTCGAGGGTGGCCGATGAGGTGTCCGGAGAAATCGCTCCGTCACGGTTCAAATCCCAACCATCGATGTCGCTGTCGATAAGAGCATCACTGCTATTGAGTGGATCAAGTTGGAAGTATATCTCCCAACCATCAATGATTCCATCTCCCTTCTGGGTTTGTCCCAAAGCTTGCCCAGGGTTGCCCACCCAGCGGTAGTAATCCGTGTCATTGTCAAGTGGGTCAGTACCCAACCAGCCATCGTCACCTGTTGGCCGTGTTTCCTCTGTTTTGCACGGGTCAATCAGTTGTTCGATTTCACCCGAACAGCGAAGGCCATCAAATACA
>NZXM01000010.1 GCA_002701965.1 Methanobacteriota archaeon
TCACCATGATCGTCGTGGTCATCACCATGGTCGTCATGGTCATCATCACCGTGGTCATCATCACCGTGGTCATCATCGCCATGGTCATCGTGGTCACCATGTCCATGGTGGTCGTGATGGGCGTGACCACCGTTCATCTTCAGGACAGCCATGTTGAACTCGTGCAAGTCTTCTGCCTCTTCGAACTCAAGGATGTATTCACCCGCTTCCATGTGGAAGATTGAGATGACAGAGTCAGCTGGACAACCTGATGGGTCTTCGATGGTCTCTTCTGGACTTGCATGGCCATGGTCTGCGTGATTGTGCTCATCATGGTCACGGTCTTCATCACCGTGTTCGCCATGATCATCATGGTCATCATCTGCATGGTCATCATGGTCATCGTGTTCATCACCGTGTTCGCCGTGGTCATCATCCATCTCTGGGAAAGAAAGTGTGTGTGCAACGTACTCAGCATGAATCTCAGATGCACCATCTTCATCCATGGAAAGGGTTGTTGCTTCATACGGACCTGCGGTGAGGAGTTCACACAGTTCTGAAATCAGCATCCCCTCATAGTCGAGTGTTGCTTCATCTCCAGGCATGGTGTGCGTAGCAACTGCCATAGGTGCTGCATCGCCCATGGCTTCGAGTTCCTCATCAATCCAAGGCTCAAGACCCAAGCCGTGGTAAAAGAACACATCCGCGCCTTGAAGTCGAATCTTGTCTTCAGGGGACGGCGTGTAGTCATGCACAGGGATGTTGTCCTCGCTCATCATTTCGACATTCACAGTTGTACCAGCGATTGCAGTGACAAGTTCCCCAACGTGATATGTCGAAACCATTACTGTACCATATTTTCCTTCCAAGGATTCTTCATCATCACCATCTAGGCATCCAGCAAGGCTTGAAAAAATCATCAGCAAGCTAACCAAAATCACTCGATATGAGTTACTCTTCATGGGCCTGCGGGCCAATATTAACTATTTAATCAAGACTATTAATCACTTTTTTGAATATTATTATTAGGGCCAATTATATCGGAAATTCATGAGCCAAATCATCTCCTTCAGTGCAGACAAAGAATTTGCCGCTGAGTTCGACAACCTCATTCAAAAATCAGGCTACAAAAATCGCAGTCGATTTATTCGTGATGCAGCATTATTTTTTGCTGAGATCCAGCAACGTGGAGATTTACTCAATATGGACGATAACCTGGAAGTGGAAGGGCATTTGGTCGTGTATTACCAGCACGGTGCTGAGCAAAAATTGATGGTCAGTCGAACAGATTCAATCGAAGTTGCCGCTTATCATCACAGTAGCCGTTTGGGACACTCTTGCCACTCATCGGTTGATGTGGTCCATGTCAAAGGTGAAGCAAGACATGTTCGAGCTGTTTTTGAGCAACTTCAGAACACCTCTAACGTTGACAAAGTGAACTTCATTTCTGCACCCATGCGTGATACAGATTGTTGTTAGGAACTACACGCTATTCTTGTTCCTTAATTACAACATTTTGCAACCGCACAAAGAGGCGCTGTCCAAAATTTCTGACAACTCATTGTCAATGGAATTGGGTTGGGGGAAGGCGGATGAATTCATCATTGTCAATTGGAACCCAAAAATTGGTTCTTTCATCATTCTGAAGTTCCACTCGATATGGGTTTCCTTGATCCCAGCAGTTCAAGATTTTAGCCTTGGCAAATCCACCTCTGATATTTGTGTAAACAATATCTCCTACACTGAATCTTAACTCCTCTGCTTTGCATTCCATTAATCCCGCCTGTAATGCTTCATGATCTAAATTTCGACCAATAAATACGAACCGGGACTCACGTATTTCACCCTCTTTCCAAGGTGCAATTTCTTCACTGAAATCCCCGCTAAAGAGCATGTGTACACCTTGGAAGACGAACTTCATATCCATGCCTTTGACTGCAAGTAGGCCCTTGTATCGAAACAGATCTTCGCCTTTGGTACGCATGAGCTTTCCAACCCATCTCTCCAATTTGTTAACGTTTAGTTCATCTTCAAATTTCATACTAGTCGACGTCACTGTTTGATCATGTTCATGCTCGGAATCGGTATCAAGAAATTCAGGGTCCATCTCCAACGTTCGATCCAAATCGAACGAACCAATATCGATCAAATTTTTTGGGTCAATGATACTGTTTTCAGTGTGGTAAATTGGCGCAAAACGATTGATTGATTTGATTGCAACCTCAACCTCTTTGAGTTCATCTTCGGAAACAAGATCTATTTTATTCAACATGATTCGGTCTGCAAAAGCCAATTGCTCAACCGCTTCATTTTCGACATCTTCCGGCTTTTCTTCTTCCACGTGTTGNATAATGTGCTTTGCATCAACAACTGTAATGATTCCATCCAATTTGTAGCGCTCAACCACNCGCTCATCGACGAAGAATGTCTGTGCAACAGGAGCCGGATCAGCGAGTCCNGTGGTCTCNATCAATACACCATCAAAATCTTTGATTCTNTCATACATGTCAGCAAGTAGTTCGGTAAGATCTCCTCTGACTGTACAGCAAATGCAGCCGTTCATGACCTCGATAATACTCTCCTCTGAACTCTCAACGAGAATATTCTCATCGATGCCNACATCACCAAATTCATTTTCGATGACAGCGAACTTCATTTTGTGNTCTGTGCTCGTAAGGATGTGATTCAAGAGTGTTGTTTTACCTGAGCCCAAGAACCCTGTCAATACAGTTACAGGGATTCTACGATCTTCTTCATATTCGTCACTCATTGTGATGCCTCGCCTTATTGTGGGGCCAATAGCAGGATACTTAATCAGAACTAATAATTTGAATTTTCAAATTTAATAATCCCCGGTAGTCATTCGATGCGACAAGATGAATCCTATTCAATGGCACCATTTACTGAACATAGTTTGGAACAGATTCNAGGGCACTATATTTGATTAAAACGGTTTGATCGACGTTGATGTAGTCTTGACCAGAATCATAACTNATTCTNAGCTCATGTACTTGGAANGTATTGAAGTGGATGGTTTCCCAATCGACAAAATCNCCTTCATGAACCAAAGCATTTCGAGCTTGGCATGCATCTTCATTTCCATCGACTAGACTCCAAGTGAATTCAACTTCACGACCAGTTTCAATANNCTCTATCAANTCTGGATTTTCAACGGTNGAGTNTATCAAAATNGTATCGGGTGANGAACCNCCATNTNCGGGTGCAGGGTCAATAACNAGNGGCTTTGGNTCGTAGGTATTGGTTTCAANCCATTCCATTTGNAACTCCATCCGAACNANAATTTGGATACTTTCTCTGANNCCTTCNTCATCGATTGCAAATGCATCCAGNGTGTACATNCCNTGGGATGAAAACTGAATAACAACCGTTGACTCAGACAAGGCATCNATCATGAAAATTTCTTNAGTCTGAACCACCTCGATACCGAAAGAAATCAATTGATTCANCGCTTCAGTATTTGAAAAATCGAANCTCAAAGNGACATCGGTAGCGGATTGCAACTCACCATCTACGTACGAATGCACGATTGTACCATTGGTTTGTTCATAATTCACAATGAGAGAAATNTCCTGCTGCCCATNCGGACTTTCTAGACAACCTGCGAGAGTACTGGAAAAGAGTACAACTACCANCANAAGGGGGCGAAAGNGGCGCACAATTGTGTCACTGAAATTATGGATATAAGGCAACTGGTCACGCGCTCAATTGGAAAATATCCAATCGGTGGTTTTGAGACTTAGNCCTATCACGCCAGCGCATGGGCGAAGCATATGGGCAATTGATGTCGAAAATGAAAGAGATAGAAACCGTGGGTCAAATCCAGGGTCTTCTCGGTTGGGATCAGGAGGTCATGATGCCACCCAAGGCTGGNCCACTNCGAGCTGAACAGTTGGCATGGTTGTCCCGTACCAGCCACTCGATGATGGTTGATACATCCATGGGTGAATCCTTGGTTGCNGCGGAAGCTGAAGGCACTGATGATGAGGTCGCAGCAGGAAATCTCCGATTGATTCGGGATGCATATGACAAGGCTACAAAGAAGCCTGCGGACTTTGTCGAGCGATTCGCNAGACACAAATCCAAGTCNATTGTNTCNTGGGCCGAAGCACGAGAGAAGAANGACTTCTCGATCTTCCGAGATGATTTGGCAGAAATGATTGAACTCAATCGTGAACTTGCNGGCTACCTNGGTTACGAAGACAANCCNTACGATGCACTTCTCGACATCTACGAATCNGGGTTATGTGTCGCTCAAGTNGANCCACTATTCGCAGGACTTCGCGAAGCCTTGGTCCCACTGATTTCTGCTGTNGGCAAGTGNNCNNCTCCNGATATGAATTGGGTTGAATCAAACCACTGGCNCGAAGAGGCNCAGGCTCAACTCTCTCACGGAATTTCAGCTGCAGTTGGTTTTGATTTTGAGGCAGGTAGAAGAGACAAATCCACCCACCCATTCTGTGGNGGTTCNAATCCAGACGATGTTCGTTGGACGACTCGGTATGATGAGGCTGAACCGTTTGGTTCATTGTATGGTTCATTGCATGAAACAGGGCATGGTTTGTACGAACAAGGTCGCCCTCGTAATCTTGATTTCCAGCCTGCAGGTCATGCCGATGGTCTTGGAGTACACGAATCACAAAGCAGACTTTGGGAGAATCAAGTTGGTCGCTCACTTGCTTTCAGTGAATGGGCCATCCCNCACTGGTCGAAGCATTTCCCCGAAAATATGCAGGGNGTCACAGGTGAGATGCTCTGGCGCAGTGTAAACATGGTCGAACCAAGCTTGATTCGTGTAGAAGCGGACGAAGCGACATACAANATCCACATNATGATACGCTATGAAATTGAGAAGCANCTCATCAANGGTGAATTNGGNATNGACGANTTNCCAGATGCATGGGATGACATGTATGAGCAATATCTGGGNATTCGTTCTCCAGACCGAAAGCAAGGNGTTCTACAAGACATNCACTGGTCNATGGGGGCATTCGGTTACTTCCCAACATATACCCTTGGCAATCTGTACAGTGCCCAATTATTGGCNGCAGCTCGAGCAGACTTAGAAGGCGANGAAACTCTTGAGGAAATGTGGCNNAGNGGGGANTTNNCCCCNCTNTTGGATTGGATGCGAACCAATGTCCATGGTCGAGGCAGTATNCTNACACCGGCAGAATTNATCGAGGAGGCAACGGGNCAACCCCCCACTCCGGAACCCTTCATTGCGTANCTTCGTGACAAGATCAAATCNCTGTACGNCNTCACNNCNTNAAGCAGAAGTCCAATAGGCAANCATNGTTCCTNGAGAANCATGGAGGANGCNCCNCTTCNCGATTTGCGNGATTTGGCTTGGTTTGAGCGNAATTTGGATGCTGGTATTAGTGCCCTTCATCTCGATGATGAACGTTTGATTGCAGGAGATTGGGACGGCGGTNTTCATTGCTGGGATTTGGANGGTGAAATCCAGTGGANCATCAAGGCCAGTAACAGGGTGTCCGGCTTTGCTGTCGGTGGNGNNTGGCTGTACGCGGTATGTGGCCGAGATGTTGTATCCATTGAGTTGAGTTCNGGACAGATTTGTTGGGAACATGAACTTGAAGGTAGCAGCGATTTAGTCGCATGCACACCAGAGGGTGANACCATTCTGGCCACATCTTCAGTTTTTGATTTGGAGATGAACGATTTCATTGAGTCAANCATTTGGCGNTTNAATTCAGAGGGAGAACTACTCCATCANGACTCCATCGATGAGCGACCATGGGCCATTAGTATGCGAAAGGANGGNGTCGCATTTCTTCCANTAAGTCGGCCACGATGTGGGATGATTCGNGCCACNCCTGATGANTTACATCACACGCNATTNCCNACCTCCTCTCCAGCAACCTGTGGCACTATTGCGCAGTCACACACNGTAGTAGGNCACGTCGACGGGACATTGACTTGCATCGATGATGGNATGGTCATGGATGATGATACATANACAAATCAGCCTGGNNCCATCGAATCGATTGCAGCAACNGANCCAGGATTTTTAGTATCGACNGTNATTGAGCAAGGAGCNGTTGGAGCAGGTTTTGGTGGNGCCGAAGGTCTTGCCCGATCGTATGATGAGAAAGGCAAACTCCTCTGGCAAATCGAAACTGAATTGGGNCGAAATATCGAGCATGTNATGTACGGACCAGTGGTTAATGAACAGGCAAGTGCTTGGTTTACTTCATGGGACAAACGAAAATCNNTTGTTGAAGTTCGAGAAGCAATTNAAGGCNNNCCNCTANTCCGTTCTGAATCAGATTCAAGAGTGACCTCGATTGAAGGAAACCGCGAATACCTTGCNCTAGGTTTAGAGNANGGAACACTGTATCTNATTGAATCTGATTTACTCTCTAGGAGNCTGTCCTCNATTGAAGAGNAAAAAGACGAATCACATCGATCNGATNTNGCCGAAAAACTNCGTCGNCTTCGGTCATAAACGAACATTTTTTNNTTGNNAAACTCCACTGGAAAAAAGGGTTCAGTTNNCGNTTTTCCGGTAGAAAANATGGCAAAAAATGCAAAGGTTTATNGTGCTCCCAGTTGCAGATGAACTTTGCCGCTCCCGAGGAGTGGTGTCGGAGCGCCCAGCGTTACCGGCAGGCCCCAGCCCACATGGGACCCGATTCGGGAACGGTAGTGGGCCATCAGACCCGACGNAAGTCNGGCGAGATGGGGTGCACCTCGNTCTGCAAAGATNAGCAGGTGGACCCGCAGGAGAATGAAGCNACATTTCGNTGTGGTNGATAATCTTGTGAACGTGTATTAGAGCTGGGCTCAAAGTACGCACCAACATTCGTGTTGGAACACAGGANGCANTCGCTCGCAAGAGCAGGGATTAATCGGAAGGAACGAGTTTTCGGCACCTTGGATGATACCAAATGGGAAACACTGGAAGCCGTAAGGTGACCTCAGGGACCTAGATGGTTGAATTTCATAAAAGCTGACTACGAAGAGCCGGCCGTCCGATCTCTTACGCACATCCTGTGCAGGTTGATTGGCAATACAGCAATGTGNTGTCAAACTACCGTGGGACGGTGAATACTGCAGTTGAAACCGGCCCAGGGAAGGGAAAAGCAGCAATGCTAGAACCGGACCGAAGGGGGACAGGGGTGACAGCAATGTCACACTCCTGCTCAGGCAAATCTAAGTCGAAAGACGAAGAGATGCCAGGAGTTGAGGTGNAATCCGAAAGGAGAACNCCTCTCTCAGGGACGCTGGTTCGGAGCAATCCGAGCCGGGAACTGGTGAAAAGAAAACCGTCTTCGGACGGTNGACGACGCATNAGGAAGCGAATCAGGTAACTGATTAGAGCGTCTAAGGGACGGCACGGTGCGTCCGCGTACCGTGCCAACCCAATCGATGTTTGGAACAAAATCGTAAGATGGCGGAAAGGACTTCGATGTGGAGGCTGGCTGGTGGGTAAAGATCTACTCGATTCGAACCTCCAGTCAGTACTCCCAACTCCTTCTCCAGGTGGAACAGAGTCGCAAGACGAAGGAAAGCCAGGGGCGAGGTGTGGAACATCAGTGAAACACCACGCAAGGCGCTGGTTTGGAGCAATTCAAACCGGGAACTGGTGAAAAGAAAACCATCTCCGGATGGCGATCAACAACTAGGAAGCGAGTCAGGAAACTGGCACGAGCGTCTAGGACTGACAGGCGCGCAAGCAACTGTCAATCCGGCCGGGATTTAGAAACCGTCTTCGGACGGAAGAAGGATTTCGGATGCGGAGGCTGGCTGGCGGGGAAAGATCTACCCGATTCGAACCCGCCAGCCAGCACTCCCAACTTCCTCTCTTGAGGACAAGGGGCCATTCTTCCAAATCGACTTTTCATGCTTGCGTAAGCAATGCATCCACCGACCGCATTTCTCGGGTCTTTTTTCAACGCCAACTCACGCTTTGGGGCCAGTCATTTCTTCCGGACGAACCCATTCATCGAATTGTTCGTTTGTCAACAACTTCAGCATAAGTGCAGATTCACGCAAGGTGATGCCTTTTTCGTGAGCATTCTTGGCGATTTTTGCAGCTTTATCATATCCAATGTGGTTGTTCAAAGCGGTCACCAACATGAGGGAATTCTCTAAATGCGCTTGAATCGCATCTTCATTCGCCTTCAACCCGACAACACACTTGTCGGTGAATGCACGACATGTATCTGTCAGAATCCTACAACTGTGTAGTAGGTTGTGTATCATCATCGGTTTGTACACATTGAGCTCAAAATTTCCTTGGCTCCCACCAATCGTAATCGCAGTATGATTCCCCATCACTTGGCAACAGACCATCGTCATCGCTTCAGCCTGAGTGGGGTTGACTTTACCTGGCATGATACTAGATCCGGGCTCATTTGCAGGTAGGGACAATTCTCCCAAACCGCATCTAGGCCCCGAGCCCAACCAACGGATATCATTTGCAATCTTCATCAGACTTGCAGCCAAGGTGTTGAGTGCACCACTTGCAGCAACCACTGCATCATGTGCTGCGAGCTGGGCAAACTTGTTTTCAGCAGTTACGAAAGGAAGACCCGTTTTTTCCGCGATGTGATTGGCAACAGTTTCAGCAAAGTCTGGGTGTGTATTCAGCCCAGTTCCTACAGCTGTGCCTCCAAGGGCCAATTCATACAGATCTTCCAGAGCAAAATCAAGTCGACGTAAGTCCGCATCTAGCATGGAGACATATCCTCCAAACTCCTGGCTCAACGTCAGCGGAACGGCATCCATCAAGTGAGTGCGGCCGATTTTGACAATGCCATCAAACTCGAGCACCTTATCTGCCAACGCATCTCGCAAATGCTCGACTGCAGGGTGTAAAGAGTGGAAAATTGCTTCTGCTCCAGCGATATGCATGGCGGTCGGAAAGGTATCATTCGAAGATTGAGCCTTGTTGACATGATCGTTTGGATGGACAGGCTTTTTCGAACCCAATTCTCCACCTGCTATCTCGATTGCTCGGTTGGCAATGACCTCGTTCGAGTTCATGTTAGATTGGGTGCCTGATCCTGTTTGCCAAACACGCAAAGGAAAGTGAGTATCCAACTCTCCGCTGATTACTTCTTCAGATGCACGCACAATCAAATCAGCTATCTTCGCATCAATCGTGCCAAGCTCCTTGTTGGTTTTTGCCGCGGCTTGCTTTAGTATTCCAAAGCCACGAATGACCCCCCTAGGCATTCGGTCTTCACCAATATCAAAATTGATCAATGAACGCGCGGTTTGGCAACCATAGTATCTGTCTGCAGGAACTTCCAATGTCCCCATGGTGTCTTCTTCGACTCGCACCGCACCTGTGTCTGCAGCCGCAGTTCGTTGTTGAGGTAGGACCTTTGGTGGAGATTGTTGATTTGAATTCAGTGAATCTTCAATCATTTTTGTGATTGATGCACTACGTCCGGCTTTGCGTCCTTTGCCGACCTGTCGATCCAATCTTTCTGCCAATTTTTCTGGAATACTGATGCTAATGATGCGTCGGTCGCCCGCACGATGCTTCGCCATAAAAAGGCGAGCAATTCAATGTTAATAAATATATCAACAGCGTGCTACAGATATAATCTGCATCGGCTCTCGTGGGCGATCCCCATATCCAGTGGGTGTATTTTCAATCGCTGTAACAGCCTCCATCCCAGACACTACACGCCCGAACACCGGGTGTGCAGAATTGGTTCGAGTATCCCACCAATCTAGGAATGAATTGTGTACTGTATTGATGAAAAATTGTGAGCCACCACTATTTGGTCCAGCATTCGCCATACTCAACGTACCAGGCTCATTGGAGAATTTAGCACCCGGTAGGTGCTCGTCTGCAATTTTGTATCCAGGGTCCCCAGTTCCACATCGGGGACTGTTTGGGTCGCGACTGTTGGGGCAACCGCCTTGCAACATGAATCCCTGAATGACTCGATGGAAGTGCAAACCGTCNTAGTATCCATCATCCACCAATTTCAAAAAATTACCAGCCGTAATCGGCATGGTATCCGTAAACAGTTCAATGGTGATGTCACCCTTGCTCGTCTTCATCAGTACTTGTGTTCCAACCATGTCCCGCGGCGAGCGAATCAGGTTATTGGCTCTGTTTATTGTCCATTCACATCTTTTTCACTTAACCGCGCCTAAGATGTTTCACTCAATGTTTGAAGTACATCCTCTACAGCTTCCTCTGACGGCCAATATTCCTTGGATTCCCAGGCAATTTCTCCATTTGTATTCAAAATTTGAATCGTNGGTGTGACTGGATGATTAAACGCTTCATAGATCGAGATGTCGTTAACAAGAGTTCCAGTATCATAATCGAAAACAGGTGTGTCTTGNTTTGGAATCAATACCACCCAAGGTGAAGGATGTGTTGAATTGTTGTCGGTTCCGTATACATCATTCAATTTTTGTTCACTTTCAAAATCAGCATACCTGTGGATGCTTACTATCGATGAAACATTCAGCGTACCATTCTCTACACTACCTCGTAGTGCATCCGTCCAATCATGACATCCATAGCATCCAGTTGAAACCCAAAACAAGATCATTGGCTTGAGTTGTAAGTGGTCGTGTAAATTGAAATCAACTTCGACACTCGAGTTTGCCTGTAACATGTCGGCTGTAAACGAAAACCGTTGAACGTCTTGTTGTTGTTCAATGGTGTTTTCAGACACGCACCCAGACAGGCTTGTCAGAATGATGAGGACAGGGATGACAATGGCTATGCGCATGCATACACCTACGGCTGTCGAAATAGATGAGGTGGGGGGACGACCCGTGGCTGTTTGATTCGCTCCTTGGCAAGATAATTCTTGTTGGGAGTTGGTGCAGATGTTTGCCACGGATCGACTTGTGTTTTTCCACTTCTTCGGATTTTTCTGGAGAACAAAATCACGGTGAGCAGGGCGACCAAACCACTGAGAATGTAAATCACAGCATCTACACTGACCATGAGCTTTTGCTGTCGTATGAGTATATGAAGGAGTGTTCTTTGCTTGTGTTAAACGTAATCAGAAAGTGTGGTCAGGGCATGCAATGGAATCCCTGCTGCCTCAAATGCTTCTTTGCCCCCTTCTTCACGATCTACGATACTGATACATGCAATGACACTGCACCCCATATCCTGCAATCGTTCAACCGCTTTCAATGCGGACCCACCAGTCGTTGTCACATCCTCCAAAATCAATACTCTGTCACCGGATTGAATTGTACTTCCCTCAATTCCAGGCGGGTTCCCAGTCTTTCTACCCCCTCTTCCCTTTGGCTCCTTGCGCATGATGAATCCACGAAGGTTGCTTCCAATTCCTGCCTTTGCGATGGCAATACCTGTCAATGGAACCGCACCCAACTCTAATCCACCAACGACATCAACTCCACCGTCGATTTTGCTGATTTGGTCATGGATTAGAACACCGAGTAAGTGTGCCGATTCGGGATCACACATCACGGGTTTCGTGTCAAAAAAATGCCGACTGGTNCGACCAGAGGCCAATGTGAATTCTTCTGTATCTGCACACAGGTAGGCAAGATTGCGAACTTTCTCAATTAATCTGAGTCGTGCATCTTCGCTTCCAGTACTCTCTGCCATGCTCTCGCCCATNGGATGTCNTTGTCGACCTTCCATGAACCTTCGCCGAGTCTAGTCACACTTCCTACGGAAGTGCACTTGCTTGTTGCCAATGCTTTTGGGCGCCCGATAATCCTAGAGTTATGTTCGCACGGAGGGTTGAGATGTCAGCGGGAGGTTTGGAGCGNCCAATTTCACCATTGGACACCGAACGTTTACAGCGTGAAATCGATGATTACCAATCCAATCTTGATACGCAATGTGAGGCCTTGTATCAACTAGCNAGCCAAGCTCGAAGCAAGGGATTTGACCTCAGCGANCAGGTCGAAATCCCCCGTGCCATCGACTTGGCCGACCGNGCAGAAAAGTTGCTTATAGACTACCTAATCGCTCCAGAATATGGATTCGAAGATCCNATNCCGATTGCAGAAGATATTCGAACACTGCTAAAAGAAAAAGATTCTAGAGAAGATGCGGCAATCGATATGGCAGTCAAAGTTGCAATCCAAATGCATGATAGAACTGCAGATGTACAAAAGAGCATAGATACAGGATTACGAGTTGGATTGGCAGTCCTCACTGAAGCGGTACTTGTCGCTCCTCTGGAGGGAATCGGACAAGTTCGAGTGATGAACAACTTGGATGGAACTCGGTTTGTTTCGATTGATTTTTGTGGTCCTATTCGAGCCGCNGGTGGTACGGCACAAGCCNTNGCAGTATTGATTGCAGACATGATTCGTAGGGCNTTGAAATTGGAGAAATACGAACCCACCGCTCCAGAAGTAGANCGAGTTAAGGAAGAATTCGGATTGTATCGCGGAGGTCTACAATACAAACCTCCTCCTGAAGAAATCGAGATGATTGTCAAAGCTTGTCCNATTATGATTAACGGTGAAGAAACTGAAGANATCGAGTGTGCAGGTTTCCCAGAAGTACGCAATATTGTCGAACCCAACAACACTCCACGCAAGCGGATCCGAGGTGGTGTAATGCTTGTCATCGGAGAAGGTCTTTGTCTCAAAGCATCGAAGATTCAGAAGCACACNGAGAGGCTGAAAGTTCCGGGCTGGGATTTCATTTCGACATTTGCATCTCGACAGAAAAAAGGAGATGAATCAGGAGGGCGTAAGAAACGGAAATTGAAGACTGATGACCGGTTTATGCGAGATATCATCGCNGGCCGCCCAGTCTTTGGAGAACCGAATACTCCGGGTGGATTCCGATTGAGATACGGGCGACCTCGCACCTCTGGATTGGCGGCGGCCGGAGTTCACCCTGCTTCGATGCATGCAATGGGTGACTTTCTCGCTGTCGGTACCCAGATGAAGATTGAACGCCCTGGAAAAGCCTGCGCTGTGGTTCCGTGTGACGAGTTGGATGGCCCCACAATCCTACTCAAGAGTGGGCGTTATGGTCGAATACAATCCGCAGAAATGTGGCATCGTGTTGAAGATGAATTACAGGCAATTTGGGACAATGGAGAATTGATGATTGGATATGGAGAATTTGCTGAAAACAATAAACCACTGGTCCCTTCAGGCTATGTTTCTGATTGGTTTGCAAGTGATTTATTGGAATCTTTAGACTCTGAAGATAAGGTCACTAATTTTGCGAAGATTTTGGGCGTGAATCGCCGTCGTTTACCACCAGGTGTCCCGGCCACAGGACAAGTCGAGAATTCAGAAACCGCTCTAGATTATCATCGCAACCAACGTCAATGGCATCGCACACTATCGAGGATGGTGCTAGATTGGAACACAGTTGTTGANATCTCTCANAAGTTTTTGACAGCGATTCCACCACCATGGAANCTGTGGTGGAATGATTTACCNTTGGAATTTATTCCCTATCTTATCGATTCAATTCTTCTTGGTCGNACCGAAAACGCAAGCCATCCCGAAGATGGNATTCAGATGCANCCTCATCCAGACCGTGTATGGTTCCGAATNCCGNATGCGGTTAAAAATTGGATTGCNATCGATCATACACCTGCTGAATTACCAAGCAATGGGAGCTTGCAATCATCCCAAGAATCCAATCAACAAAAAATGCCTGATCANATGCCAGGCCTATACTCCTCNGTGCCAGCCTCAGTTTTGGGGAAATGGCCTAGAGGCACGCACCACGAAGAACATGGGATTGTCAAATCTGCACTGATGGTTCTAGGAATACCTCACCTTCATGATGGCCCAGATCTTCTGATCATGCACGGGTGGCAACCCCTGCTGGAAGGATTGGGATTACGAATTACATCTGAAATTGGGGCCGTTCCGAGTATTGGTACAGATGCGAAATCACAACTTGAAGATCGCCTCAATCGTTTGGTTGAGGCAAAGAAAATCNCGGATGAAGAGTCGTCACGAGTTTCGGAGCTTGAACAACGCAGATCGATCCCAAGAATTGCTGCTGAAACCGCAGCAAGACAACAAGGAAAGAGCATTGCAGAAACCGAACAAGCCGGCAGAGAGGCCGCTGCAACCATACCTGATGATGGACCAAAGGATTCCGATGCCCTGACGGCCGCAGAGATTTTACTCGACGAGCATGCTGTAGATGGAGCACTTTGGTTGGTCAAGAAGTGTAGCGATTTACGCTGGGTATCGGCCGCTCCTTGCCGTGTAGGTTGTCGAATGGGCCGCCCGGAAAAAGCCGCACCTCGTGAAATGAAAGGAAAACCCCACAGCATCTTCCCGATCGGCAATGAAGGTGGTCCACAGCGACTGATTACTCAAGCCGCAAACAAAGGTAGTATCATGGTGACCATGGGCACCAGAGAATGTATCAAATGTGGTCGAAGAACACCATACACAATTTGCCATCACAGAAACATACCTAATGACCCTACAGAATGTGGTGGTAAGACCAAACCGATTGTAGATTCTCAACAAAAGAGAGGGCGAAGAAAAGGCATCAATCAGACAGTGAATATTCCAGAGTTGTTGGAAACAAAGCGGATCAAGTTAGGATTGGATCGTATTCCAAAGAAATTCAAAGGCGTGAAGGGATTGACTTCAGAAGAACGTCTTCCAGAACCTCTGGAAAAGGGTATTTTACGTGCAAAACACCAACTTCCTTGCTTCAAGGCTGGCACGGTCCGGTTCGATATGATCGACGTCCCAGTGACACATTTCAGGGCCAAGGATATCGGCACATCTGTTGAGCGGTTGGTTGAATTGGGATATACCCATGATATCGATGGCAAACCTCTCGTCCGAGTTGAGCAAATCCTCGAATTGTATCCACAGGATTTTATTCCCAGCCGAAAGGCAGAGGACTACCTCCTCCGTGCAAGTGCATTCATCGATGAACTGCTTGTTCGATTTTATGATATGGAACCTTTCTATCAAGCTCAGAGTGCAGCAGATTTGGTTGGTCACCTATGTGTTGGACTTGCACCACATACATCCGGGGGAGTTTTGACACGAATTATTGGTTGGTCGAATGCCAGTGCAGGATTTGGGCACACGCTGTACCATGCTGCGAAACGACGTAATTGCGATGGCGATGAAGATGCCCTGATTTTGTTGCTGGATTGCCTTCTGAACTTCAGTCGAGTGTTGTTGCCTAGCAATCGGGGTGGACGAATGGATGCCCCCCTGACCCTTTCGACACGCCTCAATCCAGAGGAACTGGACAAAGAAGCACTGAATGTCGATACCTCTTGGTGGTATCATCGCTCCTTCTTCGAAGCGACCCAAAATCAGCCGCAACCCTACGAAATAGCCAATCAGATGGACATCGTAGAACGTCGAATCGGTACAGTGGGGGCGGTTCGAGGATACGGCTTCACCCATGATGCAAATTCAATCGATTCCGGTCCGCTGAATTCATCGTACAAAACGTTGGAAACCATGATTGACAAGATGAACGCTCAGTTGTTACTCGGTCAACAACTCAGGGGGGTGGATGTCCGAAATGTCGCCAGCCAGGTCGTTGAATCTCATTTCTTGCCGGACCTTCGTGGCAATTTGGTGGCTTTCACCCGTCAGAAATTCCGCTGTGTACGTTGTGGTGAATCTTATCGGAGATATCCTTTGTCTGGATACTGTATCAAGATCAAGAAGGAAGATTTCCGAAGCGCTTCACATTTCACTAAAGAAGAACAAATTTGTGGTGGTAACTTGGCACTGACAGTTAGTGAAGGTGCAGTGCGGAAATATATCCGAGTGATGCAACACGTTATCGACCATTATGGTGTCGACATGTACACTCGACAACGAGTCAATGGACTGGTCAATAGTACAGATTCATTGTTCAAGAATGACCGAGTAAAGGTGTTTACACTCGACGATTTCATCAGTGGTTAATCGCCTTTCTTCTCGGAGTCTTCACCACTCAATTGTCGCCATAGATCACTCACCGTACGAATATTTTGATCGTGTTCAACCTTTCCAGTTAGACCTTCAGTGGTTCCCTGGCCCAATTCATCATCTTGTTCAATGGTTTCATCATCAACAAATGCTTCAGTATCTCCATCTGCTTGGGCTGCTTGAGCAGCAAACTTCTCTCTCATCCGTTTGCGTTGCATTTCTGCACTCTCACTTTCGGGCTGTAATTCAAACCCTACCAAATCATCCACATCTACAGGATTCCCTCCCGACATGGAATGGGCCAGTTGTTCCCACTCTTCCTTTTGCCGTCGCTTGTGAAGGGGCATGTTCCGCACTTTGGATTCTTTTCGCCTCCGCATGACTCCCCGGATTGCACGATCAGCGAGGCCGAGGCACAATCCGAGTAGATTTGCGACCACGAACCCTTCTGCCCGGAACGGTTCCCAAAGGTGCATTCCCAATTCCATCTCTGCACTGATGAATTTTGAAGGATAAACCTCGGCCTCACCATTTTCTTCAACGATTACAGTCGTGTAAAATGTGTATTTACCCGGGGATAAAATCAACTGATCAACACTGCAATCATCGGTCGAATTCCCCTCCCATATTAGTGATAATTCCCCTTCATTGACCTCGTGATGAATACGNACANTGACGACNGGAACAGAGNAATTCTTTTGCTTGAAATCACAGNTNAAATCGACCGGAGTCTCTCGATCGAGACCCAACATGTTTGGGACATCTAAGACATATTTTCCATTGACCTCACGATCATGTTTGCTAACTTCGTTCACGGCAATTGCGTGTGAGAAATACAACCAAATGAGATTCAATAAAATCCATGTCAGAAAAGTTGCNATGAATCTTGTTCGTGCATTTTTCTTTTCTTCTTTNTTTGGCTTTTTGCCATCTTCAGTCGCTTCACGAGCCATG
Organism: Methanobacteriota archaeon; assembly: GCA_002701965.1. Taxonomy (GTDB): domain Archaea; phylum Thermoplasmatota; class Poseidoniia; order Poseidoniales; family Thalassarchaeaceae; genus MGIIb-P. The sequence goes on from NZXM01000010.1 coordinate 16,831, forward strand.
GCTTCGTGGACCAGATTCACATTCTCACCCCGGNAATATCGAGGACGCGCTTCATCCACTCTAATTTACGCATCTTTCGTTCAGGATTGGTTTGTCCTGTCCAACGNCCAATCGACTCTGTTTGAAAGCCCCTGAGTTTAATTTGAACCCGCTCTACATTTTGNGACAANGCAAAGCACACTGCACGGTCTCCGTCTGTGAACCCGCCAGGGTTGCACATTCCTTCCAATTCGACAGGGGTCTGGTGGGTGAGGATGAGGGGGGTGCCGTGAAGGAACAAAACATCTAGCAATTTGATCCACTGTTGGATATTGTCACCGTGAGCATGTAAGACAAAGGGAACTCCACGTTCTGCGGCCATCGTCAAGTCNGCCATATCTCCNTCTCCNTCGCTCACAACACAAAGTAGCGCATCCCAAGCGATACCAGGATATTCTGATTCGTTAAGAACACCGACTGCTCCATCTGCTGCGATGATCCGTTGTCCTCCAACAATCGCATCTCTTACATCACTAGGCTCCGCAGCTGCTCCCAAAACAGTCAATGGGCCGGAAATAAGNCCTTCTTGTAATTGTAATAGCGTCCTTTGTCGCCCATCTTTCGACCACAATAGGTTGGTTTTTGACTTCGATTCACAATACCACATCAAATCCTTGGCTGAATCCAAATCATGCTGTAATTGCCATCCAAAGTCACCGCGAATATCATCCTGAATTTGGACCAAGATAGAGNCCAAGGTACCGGTCACATCACGGCGAGGAATAGAGAACCTCAAGAACCCTCGTTTACAGGATGGACACTCCATGCCGATGCCATTGCAAGCCAAACCCATCGATGATGCGGTTGTCACTGCAAGGTATCCGTTTCTTCCACAGGCTGCCGCCAGCATCAAGGCACACATGGACGCCAACAGTGTTGATTTGGCATCATTGGTTGACACCGAATGGCTTGAGGCAGTACGTGTGCGTGCCCGAGTTCGTTTGGTGGAATCTGTNGTCAGTAAGGAAGGTATTGACACCACNACNACAGTCGATATCCATACACCTTACGGACAAATGGTCGAGTCTCTTTCATTCCTGTATGCAATGGTCACAGTTTGTGCTTCTTTCGATGAACGTCTATTGGCACGATGGGCAGAAGGTGAATCGAGCCGTGCAGATCAATTGTGGGGNACNATNGAANCCTCNACATCTTTCCAACGCCTTGCTGAAACCTATCTCAGCGACGTTAGAATCGGNGANGAGGGGTATTGGGAAGTGCCCATTACAGATTTCATAGAAATTTGNCCCAAGATTAGTGGAGCATACTGGCGGCTACCAAATCGCCCTGTTCGCCAGGGTTGGGTGGTCTTATCTCCTGCATCTTCAGAAAATAGNCAGCAACGCCTTTCNCGTTTGCTCAAGGAAAGGATTCGAACACAACTCATCGANGATTGTCGAAAACGGATGGAGATGATGGACGAAGCCTTCGTCGGGCGAATGGCCGAAGAAGTTGGGCGTATCGTTGGCCTCTTGAAGCATCAAGCCAGTACAGAAATATCATTCACTTCTGCAGATGAAGAAGATTGGCCACCCTGTATGCGAGAAATCACAACGCAGCTCGCTCAGTCAGTCAACATTAATCACGTTGGTAGAGTGTTCCTTGCNAGNATCTCTAGGGTGATTGGATTGACTGTAGATGAAGCACAAGCATTCTTTGTTAACGCGCCGGATTATTCAGCAGAAACCACTCGTTATCAACTCACACACGTCTACGAAAACGAGTACACTCCAGCCGGTTGTCCCAAATTGCAAATCAACGCCTGCTGTCCTGTATCTAGGGGTGATGTGAAATCTGATTTATGCAATCGAGAGTGGATGGACCATCCTCTCAAGTATCTGCGTGCCAGACAGCGATCAAAGCACCGTGAAGAGCAACAATCGGNGGTGCAGACAAACCAAGATTAGAGGATTAAACACCCCAATAACGCCCGGTATCTTGCTTAGATTCCCAAGAGCGGACACCCGTACGAACAGCCCAGAAGATGAACAGTGCTAGGATGGTGTCTCCCCAATCTTGTACGATGGTTGCCACGTCGTATTCGTATCCACTACCGTTGGCGATTTGAATGGCAACTTGCAAAGCTGCAGTTGCCATGGTCCACATGACTGCGCCAAATGCAATGACCAAAANTGAACGCCCACTGAAGTTCCCCTTCTTCCATCGAAGTACCATAAGCGAAAGGGCAAATGCCAGCGCACCTAGGACAATCCATGTTAGTGATTTTTGGAGAACTTCCAATGCAAGCAAAATATTGCTCGACTCTGTCTGAGAAATATCGCCATAGGTATCGTAACCTTCCACTACAGCGAGTAAAACAGCAACACCCGTAACAGCCCAAAGTAATGAGGAAAGAATGGCAGCATCCGCAGATTCCCTCATATCCCTCATCAGTCGCTCCAATCGATCTTCAGCACCGAGTCCCTTGAACAACAGGTAGACACCCAGGAGCAATGGCATGGCTCCAATCAAGGCTCCGCCATTGGGCAGAATCATTCCCAATCCAAGTATCATCATGAAAATCGAGATCGGCACCAATAACCGTGCACGCCAACGTGGATCTTCAATTGCCTTGGCGATGTAGTAGTAAGTNCCCTCAATTCCTTTTGATTGGCGGACAATGATTTTCTCGACATGGTCGATTGAAAGCCGACTGGANAAAATCGGTANGACAGACTCGTCTTCCATGCCATCAGTGACCAAGATTCCACGATCGGGTTGGAACTCTGAAATTACATCTTCAAGTTGTTGTGCAATATTACGATCGGACTTGATGCCCACCCGTTCATCACCAGTCAAAATGGCGATTTCAACCTCATCGTTTGGGTCAGCACCTTCGGCGAGAAGATCGTGCTGGTGCAGNGCGCCGAGGATTGCATTGGTGTCACTTTCCTCTGGATCAGCAATCCCGAGACGAAGCGCTGCGGTCAAAACCTGACGTCGCCCNACCACACTTCCGCGGATACCTGCTTTGACCCCTAAATCGTTGTCACGATCGACCGTTATGACCAATGTTCGGACCAGAATGACACCTCCCGCACCCCTTAGGGGGGTGCGACAGTGATTTCAATTGTTGGATAATTTTCCGCAATTATGAGGTAAATGTGATTTCAGACATACAACTTGGACATGTCACCTTGATTGGTCGTATTGCGGGAATGCCAAGGGCAGCGTTACACTCAGGGCACATGACTGCCTGTTCAATCTGTGATTGTCTCGCTTTTCCTTCACGGCTCGGATCNTATGCCGCNCGAAATTTCGAAGCATCTTGGATATAATTTGCAGTTTGTCCCGATGGGGCAACAGGTCCAGCATCGTTCTTGGTAAACGTCGACGGGGCGATCGTATCACCTCGCTTCCAAGCGTTGTACTGGGNNTCAACTTCAGNCGCAGTCATCCGATAATCTGNNCCAATTCTACCGAAGGAGAGTAACCGATCATACTCATCCATCGCATCGAGTTTTTCCAATGTCTCCNNAGGTAGCATATCTTCCACTCCCATATNTTTGCTTGAATTCGCTATTTTTGTATTTTGTCTGTTAGGGCATCAAGTGTTCGGATAAATTCTCGATTAGGCGCTCCATCAACACCNCTCCATCGGCTTCGATTCCCTTTGCAAATCGAATCGATACTGCNGTTTTTGCCTCTGTNCCCGAATTTCGNATCGCAATTGAAATNGGCAACCCATCGATTTCTCCAGACAACAACAGTAGAGCAGGCTCCCCTTCAACGATNACCCTTTGCAAGGTACTTTTGCACCAATCCTCTGAGATACTNTGTACNTGATCAGCCAATTCATTCCTTCCATCCCAACGCTCACGAATACTGGGTTTGATNGAAACTCGTTTCTTCCACCCACCAGCAAATCTAGGTCCGACATCTGAGTGANGGATNACGTGTCTTGCCATCAAGCTCGCAATCANTGTCGCAGCCCCGTCTCCTACCAATCCCCACATACGACTCTGATGAGGTATTCGTGTGGGCATGACGAGGTGACCAGAATCTTCGGTTCCAATGAGTCGTGGTATNCCATCTGAATCTATCCANCTTTCCTCGGAAGCTGGCCATAATGCCGCAGAAAGCCAACGATCACCCACAGCTGTAANAATCGATTGATGATTTCCCAAACGACCNAAATCAGCCGTTAAACCAAGGTCACTTTCAATGCTTGAAGCCATCTTCCATTCGAATGCACNATTCACCATTGAAGCTCGAATGAGGTCATCACACATCCGGTCACCATCAACAATCTTCAGGCCATCTTCAGTCCCCTCAATGAGTAAACATCTGTCGCCGTCTCCATCTAATGCAGCACCGATNATTTCCCCTGACTTCCATGGCACAACCCCATCATTNTGNTCCAATCTTTGTGCAATACTCCAGAGTAATCGATGAGATGGAGGTTGCATGAGTAAGTCGTTGATACTCCATCTTTGAGTTGGAGAAAAGTCACCTGCTCCGCAGTTTTGATTAATCGGATCGAGTCGACTACTTACTTCGATTGCAGCCATTCCCTCATCGGTCAGCAGGTCAGCCAACCACGTTACTCCAGCCCCCCCTGAGCAATCAAGCAGTAGCCCTGGAGAAGCGATAGTACCCTCCCAGTTAATGGAATCAAACCCAATTGAGAATAGGGATTCAAATTCAGCAATCCGTGATTGAATAGCCCTCCTGTAAAGGCTTAAACCGTCGATTTCGTCGAGAATTTCTGCATTTTCCTGTGGAGCAGCTCGGGTTCCATCNACCAAATCCCATGCCAATTGAGAGATTTCATCCTCGGTTTCGGGCATGGATTTGTACCCCTCCGCATCGAATAATTTGACCCCTGAATCGGTNGCAGGGTTGTGACTAGCGGTCACCATCATCCCAGCATCTGCAGCACAAGCCAATACAGCATGGTGAATTCCAGGAGTGGGNACCTCACCGATTCGCATGGTNCGACAGCCNGCGGCGCCTAGGCCGGATTGTAGAGCATCGACCAATTCGGGNTTCCCATCACGGCGATCCCATCCAATCAAAACCAAAGGAGAGTCACCAATGTNTCTAAGCAAATACAACCCCGTCGCTTCTCCAATGATTCGCATAGATCGNTTACTCAAAATTCTCNGCTCAATCAACGCTAAGAGTGCGGCATCATCATCACCTGAAAATNGATCCACCTTACCTCGGATACCATCAGTTCCGTGTAGCCTCGGCCGAGTCATGGAATCACTCCCGTAGTGTACTGCCGCTTTCGTGCGCTCCGCTTACAGTTACATTAGGCCAGACATTGCAATTGAGTCCGAGNACCGTACCAGGGTTGCAAACAGCATTACATCCAATCTGCACCCCTTCACCCAAAATTGCTCCAAACTTTCTCAAACCTGTATCCATGGNTAGGTTATGGATGCGAATATGTCGTCCATCATTGCGGAGGTTTGACAGTTTACATCCAGCACCAAGATTGACACCAGACCCTAGGATAGAATCTCCAACATAATTGAAGTGNGGGGCTTTGGCACCAGGTAACAACAAACTGTGTTTGATTTCAGTGGCATGACCCACAACTGCATCCCTACAAATCCATGAGTGACTTCGAACATAGGCTCCATGGCGNACTTCACCTGCAATATAGCTGGGCCCCTCAATATGAACACTGGGTCCAACCAGTGACCCATCAACAACATGCACAGGTCCCTTTGTTTCATCGATGGTGATAGANGGATGTAAATTTCTACAATTAGATCCCAATCCTTGCAACAGAAATTCAAGTTGATTTGCCATACCGTTGGGNCTAGNTTTGTCAAGNAGATCCCACACTGGTTNGNNNTCTGGAATNCTCAGTCCAGTGACNCCCCCTCCAGACTTTGCAAGAGAGGGAAATAGCGCAGCCCCAGTTACATCCATCAGACGACCCAACAAGGCTGACGCCTAAGTGTTTCCAGCCGNATTGTTTCANTNAAGCGGCTTTGGCGCTGCNNCNAGAACTTCGGCNCTGGTCCCTTCNGCAAATTGGGCAAAGTTTTCTCCAAACATTTCGGCCAATCNATTTGCAGNNGCATCGTATTCTGAACCATCTCCCCAAGTATCTCTAGGATTGAGNATTTCTTCAGGTACTCCATCACAACTTTGAGGGACTTCAAAACCGAATCTTGGATCGATGACAAACTCGACATCATTGAGGCTTCCATCTAGTGCAGCATTGAGCAGTGCACGTGTCCATTTGATGCGGATTCGTTTACTCTTGCCGAATCCCCCACTAACCCAGCCGGTATTCAGTAACCAACACTTGGCTCCATGTTGGGCCATTTTTTCAGCCAAGAGGTCTGCGTATATGCTTGGATGACGTGGCATGAATGGCGCTCCGAAGCAAGCAGAGAATGTTGCCTGAGGCTCCTTGACTCCAACCTCTGTCCCGGCAACTTTGGCGGTGTATCCCGAGATGAAGTGATAGGCAGCTTGAGCAGGATTGAGTCGACTGATGGGTGGAAGAATACCAAACGCATCACAGGTCAAAAACACCACATTCTGGGGGTGACCTGCCATGGAATCGTGTGTCCGATTCTCGATGAATTCTATCGGGTAGGAACCTCGGGTATTGGCAGTGATTGAACCATCCGTGAAATCTGGAATCCCATTCTCATCCACGATGATATTCTCCAGAATAGAACCTGGCATTTGTGTAGTAGCAAAAATCGCCGGTTCATCTTCTTCAGAGAGATCGATTAACTTTGCATAGCATCCACCTTCAAAGTTGAATACACCCTTCGCGGACCAACCATGTTCATCGTCTCCGACCAGAGCTCGATTTGGGTCTGCTGAAAGTGTCGTCTTTCCAGTTCCTGATAGGCCAAAGAAGACAGCTGTGTTATCACCGGTTGTATTGGAAGAGCAATGCATAGGCAGGTGTCCACGAGCAGGCAACAAATGATTCATAATTGAGAAAATAGATTTCTTGATTTCACCAGCATACTCTGTACCACCGATGATGACAGTTTTCTCTTCAAAAGAAATCATCACAAAAACATGGGAATTGGTCCCATCGATTTCAGGATCTGCATGGAAGTGTGGTGCGTGTAAGATTGTGAATTCAGGCACATGAGATTCAATCTCCGTGACGCTCGGACGAACGAACATGTTGCGGGCAAAGGCAGCATGCCAAGCATTTTCTGTGACTACACGAATCGGCAACCGCTCTGTTAGGTCGGCACCACAAAACAAGTCTTGAACATACAACTCATCTCTTGCCGACAAATAATCTCGAACTTTTGCACTTAATTTCTGAAATATTTCAGGTGTTGTTGGGACATTGACTTCTCCCCACCAAATATCGCGTGTAAGGGTGCCGTTTTCATCATCTTTGACAACAAACTTGTCATTTGGAGATCGTCCGGTACGTTCTCCAGTTTCAGCCATCAATACTCCATGGGTGGTTAATTTCCCCTCTCCTCTTCGAATCGCTGCATCGTACAGCGCTTGCCACTCAAGATTCCAGAATGTGGTGCCTGTAGGATTCAATCCATGATGGTGAACATCATGGTCTCCACGCCGGTCAGCACAACCGACGACCGGTAGGGCCATACCGCCTGCGCCCCACTGGCCATTATAGTGCATTTCGGAAGAATGAACCGGTCTGTTGGCCCCTAGATTGAAGCCAATAGACTCATATTTTATCGATACAAAGGGGCATGAGTCTTATGCGACACATTGTCTGCATCTAACCATGGCCGGGGATGAAGAGGCAACTAAGCCCTCCTCTACCAAAGACAGAGTCATTGATTCTCGCGCATTCCAACTAGGCGGAGGCATTGATCTTGATGCATTCATTTCTACTGACGCCCTTGCCGAAGCGAAACGTCCAGCCTTACCTGGCGGTTCACCAACGGATGCGACTGCAGGCGGTGAAATTGCAGAACCTATCCTCGAAGATGAAGATACTGCAATTGGCGAAATCTTCGACCCCTTTGAACGAGATTCGGGACCAAAGCCAGGGGATATATTGCCCGATGGTACTGTTTATGAAACTCCTGAGTTGGACACAATCACTGAAGTTGCAGTACAAGGAGAACGCCGTCTGCATTGGGCTTTGATGGTAACCATGGTCTTTGTCTACAGCTTGATTGGATGGGTTGTTGCAACGGCTTTGGAACCATATCTTGCAACCGCAGGCTTGCTGTCATTGGCGGCAATGGGGTTTGCACTTGGAGAGCGATGGGTTCCAGACAAAGGCATGCACATTCTAGGTGTCACTTGGATTATCATTTCCATGAAATTACTGTATGGTTTGGCCTTGGACGCCCATCATTGGGGCTGGATTAACACCTCGCAATTGGGCCTGACTTTGATTGCTCTGATTGGAGTCAACATTCTGGTTGGCTACCGTCATGAACATGATGCCATCATGGCTCAAGCCACATTGGTTTCCTTGGCATTGGCTTCAGCCGCCGGTTCACTAGGTGGTGAAATGGGAATTGTAGTCATGATCTTACTCGCCACAATCCTTCTTCATGGGCTCGCCTATCATCGACAAAGTGGGAATCTAGCATCACTGGGAATCGCCGCCAGTCATCTTTGGATTGGGTTACATGCAATTCTATCCAAACCCCTTGAAATTGGGGCTCTCAAGATTCTCCCCCTAGCAGATCCAATGCCCTTATTCCTTCTCGCATTGGCTGTAACTTGCATCAATGGTTCGATGGCGGCTCGATTCTCAAAACGGGAGAACTGGTTCAGTAAAGGCATCGCAGTTACCGGTTTAGGAACTCCTGGATTGTGGGGGGTTTCTGTAGGCCTTGGGATGATTGGTGCCTTTTTACTCCTAGCGAGTGGTCGCGATGAAACCGGTTACGCATTGGCCGTCCTCGTATCATTGCTGGCAGTGTATGGTGGATCGTATTTGGTCGTACGTGGGGTTGAGCCCATGCAAGTACTCAAGCCGTTACTCGGCAGTTTGCCCATTCTTTTGTTGGTACTGATTATTTTGGAAACTGAACTCCTCACCCTTTCATTCATTTCAGGATATGAGTCGTTTGCAGTCTTCGCCTCAGTTGTAACCTTCTCGATTTTACTTCAACATCAGACCAACGTCACTGATCGTGTCTTGTGGTTGGGTAGTTTAGTTCTGATTATATTGCTCACAATTTTGATCCCCGCAGAGACAGTGTCCGATGGCGGAGATGAGGGCCTACTTCTTCTGGTTGCACTTATGCTAGTTCATATTTCCACAGGTGCTTTGGCATTGAAACGAACCTCTCCGAGTATTGCAGGCGCAACTGTGCTGGCGCCTTGGGCCTGGATGTTTGCTCACACTCTCTGGGTATCTTCGATTGAAACATTTTCTGAAGCCCGACCCAATATCGATACTTGGAACGTATTGATCGAGCTCGACCCACTCTACATTGCAATTTATCTGACGCTTGCAGCCCTGATTCAGTACCCCATCAATCTCAGATTGGGAGATACAGGCGTAAACATCGCAGGTAAGCTACTCGGTGCCACTGAACTCAGTTCGCGCCTTCGTGATTCGGGCATGATGAGACTTTGGAATTTGGGCCTGGTCTCAGGCTTGGCCGTGTGGTTGATATTCATGGACACTCGTGATGAAATCGGATGGTTCGTGCTCATAGGAATCACTTCATTGGCCGCAGTTCATATCACTGCTGAAGTACAGGGACGACATCAAGGGAATCCACGATTTATCTTGATTAGTTTGGCACTTACACTCATTGTGTTTCAGTGGAATTCAGGCGCCGATGTATTCTGGATTCTCATCTTGAGCAGTGCATCCCTCGCGGTATTGTTATCTCGCGGAGAGAAAGGTCCTACATCTCAGATGATGAGCTTAACGATGGCTTTGTTGACGTTACAAATTATCCTCTTTGAACTCGATCGAACCAATCAACAATTGTTGTTAGATCCAGCCCCCATTGACAGGATGCAAACAGGTATCGTCATTCTCTTGGCGAGTGCAGGCCTCCTCTCAGTGTATCTCCCACGAGCAAGAAATTTGGAGAAATTACTACCTCCTGCAGTGGCCGTAGTCTGTCTTCTTGCAGTCCAAATTTGGGCAACATACGGAGAGGAAATGCACGTCGCAGAGTTATTGGTTGCCATACTCATGTTCGTCGGCTCCGCCATCTATCTGGCTGCCACAGGTGAATTGCGAATGGAATTGAAGCAGGTGGGTAAGCGTGAAGCGAGATTGGCTGAAATCAACCGTCGATTGGCGATTGCTGATGCTTTGGAAAAAGGAAACCTAACCGCGCCCCTCAATGCATCTGCAAAATTGCTCACAGATTCTTCAGAACCCTCTACCTCATCTGCAATGACCGTAAATACAGAGATCGATACCGCGACCCTAGATTTGCAAAAGGGGGGCAATGTGTACCATTTTGCAGATGAAGATTTGGCGAAAACCGCAACAAACGACCCCACTGGAAACTTGGCCAAATCCATGTCGCAGGCCATTTCCCGCGGGGGTATGAAAATGGCCGATGCAGAACTGTATACGCTTATCGAAAAACAGCGAAAACGCCGAAGAAAGGCGGGGGCTCAGTACAATTCTGAAGAATTGGATTTGCTTATCGGTGATATCCATCATCGTCCTGTCATCGTCCTCTCTTTCATTGCAGTGACCACATTGGCTGCTTGTTTTGTTGCTTGGATCCAAAGTGATACCAATCCTGGGCTGATGCTTTTGGTTACCCTATTCGCGCTAACGCTAACTTGGGTCTCACGCCAACGCGCAAAGGTCCACAATCTACGATTACCCGATATCAATGGAATCGAAATGCCCTTTTTCGTGACCATGGGTTCCCTCACCCTGATCTATCTAGTGGGTCACTTTAGTGGTTCAAAATATGAGCAATTGGATTTATTTGTCCTCACCTTTGGTTTGCTCGGCTTGTCTGTGATATCGCTATATGGTCGCGAAGATTTGCCTTGGAGAATTCCTAGTGCGGTCGAAAGTGTAGTGACAATGTTGGTCATTTCTCGCATTGTAGGCTCAATGTTTGTGGAATCCGTCCCCTTCGTTTTCTCAGTCAATCCATTGGCAAGTGGTTGCTTTAGTTACTGCCCAGATTCAGAATTGATCAGTTGGCAATTGCCATGGCTATTTCATGAAGTGTCGCTGTTGATACTTGTATTCATCTGGGAATGGATTGAAGGATTCCGTCGCACTCACAAAATGCCTGATCATCGCGGTGCAGCAGGCCGAGGAGGATTCGCTCTGATGGTGGTTCTAGTCTCAGCAGGGCCCGCTGGTATCTTGGCAGGAATCTTGTGTTTGAAGCGCTCTTTCAATTGGAAACAACCTGCGGGGGCTGCCCTGTCAATCTATGCCATATTGGGTGGATTCATCGCGATGAATTCTTGGGATATCATTCCAGAATTCTCAACTGTTTTCGGAATGACCCTGTTGGTAATCGGTGTGGTCATGCTCGGCAGCCAAGCTTACACCATCTTTGCGGCCCTTCCCAAGTGGACGTCGGCTTGGCTTTGGAATGCCCACATTCTTCTGCCGATTGGCGTCTTTGTGGTCACAGGTTGGTCCGCATGGCTGGTTGTCTGTACCCTCGTGCTCTCGATGACAACTTGGATTGGGGGAATCCTCCAACTCCGCCGGGGGATGCGCGTGTTTGGTGCTTTGGACATGGTCCTTTCTTTCTGCATCGCATTGCTCATTTTGCAGGAGGGAATGCTCGACCCGGTCATGCTGTTGCTGATGCTAGGCGCGCTCGCAATCGAGTTGGGTATTGTCGCCTGGTTAGGCACACGGTATGACCTACAACTTGCTCAGGATTGAGATTCGTCCCTCTTAGAGGGACGGGAGAACGTTCAAACAGTTCGAACTTCCAGCATTGGTTGTGAGCGGCTCTTGGATCTCAGACCGACCTGCGGCAGAGGAACATCCTGTGATTCCTCTCGGTTTGAACGAGATGACCGTCCCACGTCTATCCATCATCGCGAGTTTTGGGACGATTTTGATGCTCCTAGTTGCTGGTATTTGGATTGCCTTGGCAGCCAACACATTCTTGTCACAATTTGAGGATGCCTTTGCAGCTATTGATGAAAAAGAAATCCAAGTTGATGGGCGCTGGACATGGGAAGCAACCCTTCTATTTGGAGGCGGTGAAGACGCTTGTGATTCTCGAAATGGAGATTGGAATTGGCCGAATAGCCTCTCAGAACAAGATGAGTTGTTCTGGTTCCCTGGCGAGTTGCAATGTAGTTGGTTGCATCAAGGAGCTGGGGATTATGCACACTTGGCAATCCATAACGTCGATGAAGAAAATAGCCTGCCACTCTCGATTGAGGTCAGCTCCGAACTCGTTACCTCCGAGGAGGGCTTCGTCGAGGTAGAGGCTGGAGACGCAATTGTCATCCCATTGCGGTTAGAATCGGATGTTGAGGAGCTATTCTTCACCGTTGATGTATCACACGCGGTATTACCTACCGCTAGCGTTGGATTGGATGTGGAGATTGAACAAGATACAATCCAACGAGACCGGCATGCCCGTAGTGAACACCTGGAGGTCCACTACGTTGTTTGGGATGTGGATACAGGAGAGAAGCTGGATGAAGGAGATTTAGGAGCCTATGCTGGTGAAGACCCACGCTGTGACACACCCATTCCATGGGTCTGCTACATCGAAGGGTTCGGCTGGGGACTTGTAGGCTTGGATGTCAACGATTTCGACCCACAATTTGACTCAGGAACCACACACGACATCTACCTCCCTCCAGACCTGGCTTATGGAGGTCAAGATGGTCACCAGCTCCAAAATTCATGGTTACACTTTGAATTGACCCTGACCCGGCTTGCACCGGTATAGTCTATTGGTGATATTTGTGACAACAATTCAACCTGTGGTCATGGTACCAGATGACAATGCTCGGACCTATGCAGAAACCACAGCACCCGCGCAAATTGATGGCGATTCACCTGCTTTGCATTCTACGGAAGAGATGCGAAGATTGGCCACTCCGTGGTCGGTGGCTATCGCGAAAGCCAAATTACTCGCTTCCTGTCAATTGCCCCCAGGTGTGATTCTGGACCCTGCATGTGGGAGTGGAACTCAACTTGCAGCCCTTTGCACTACGTTGCAACGTCCAGGATTGGGTGTCGAATTATCCGGTGCAATTGCTCCTTTAGCTGCTGTGAATTTAGAACGATGTGAGGATTCTAGCGGTGGTGATTGGTCAGCTACAAGTCGAGTTATGTGGGGAGATGGAACCGCTGCAGCCGCAATCATTCAAGCCTATCACAAACATATCGATCAGAATCCAAACATTGCATTATTGCACGTCGATCCTGCGCGTCCCAATGATGCCCAACAACATACACTGAATGAAATGGAACCTCGCCTAGATGAATTGCTCACATCTTGGGCGCCTTTCTTGAGTAAGAACCCCGCGCTTATTCTCGATGTTTCTCCACGTTTGCTGGATACACAACGCCTTGAAATCGAAACCATTGTTTCTTCAATTTGGGGTGCACTCCCAATGACTTGGCAATGGTTGACCCAAGGTCGGGGTCGAATTGATCGTTTGTCCCTTTGGGTTGGGGCAGCTTCCGGGACAAGCCCTAGTCGATTGGTTAGGTTGACAAAAACCGGAGAAATTCATACTATTGAGGGGGTTTCAAAATCCTTGAATGCTCAATCATCCACTGTTCAGATAGGAGATCACCTTGTCATTGCCGACCCCTGTCTAATTGCTAGTGGTTTGGGTGAAACATGGAAATCTCTCTTCGCAAATGAAGGGGGGCGATGGGACACTGTTCTAGGTAGACGACCAATTTTCATTAGCCCCAAACCGCCGCTTTTGGTTCAGGATGAATTAAACTCACACAAAGGCTCACGAATGATTGTTGAATCAATGATTCAATCAACAGGAGAAGTGGTTGCAACCATTCAGATATTGGATGAAGAAAGTATCTCTGATATCACTCGTATTGCAGCAAATACTGGGATTCACTCTCTCAAACTAAGATGCTCATTGGATCCAGATTTACAGCCCAAATTGCAGTCAAAAATTGATCGAGAAATGAGGGCCCACACTCCCACGGGGTCCACAAGATCGGGTTTCATCGCTGAGACAAGTTCCAGTCATGTGATTTGCAAAGAGTACGATTGAGCTGCCCCGTAGGGGCATTCGTACCTCTGCGAGTCGTTCATATAGGGGGGGCGAGTCGCGGTGTTGCTTCACATGAGGCCATCGGGCGACCGATGAATAGGGGAGGACCCAAAAATGAAAAAAATTGATGAGTCAGAACTTGGAGAAGATTTCAATTATATTCTCCGTCTTGCTGACAGTGACATAGACGGCCTAACTCGAATTGGGATGGGTTTGACAAGCGTGAAAGGAGTTGGTGCTCGAACTGCACTTGCTATCTGTGAAATAGCAGGTATTGACAAGGAAAAGTTGGGTGGGCATCTTAACGATGAAGAACAACAAAAGATTCGAGATGCGATTGAGTCGTATCCAACCGAAGTCCCTCTTTGGATGTTAAATCGTCAAAGAGACATTGAGACAGGCGATGAATTGCATTTGTTCTCGATGGACGTGAGCATGACGCAGGATGATGATATCGCGCGCCTACGTGCGACAAAAGCATATCGCGGACTGCGACATGCAGCAAGAAAGCGTGTACGTGGTCAAAGAACACGATCGAATGGAAGATCCGGACTCACACTTGGTGTGCAGCGGAAGAAGGCATGATGGAGGTGTAATGAATGGGACATCCAAAATTTGCAAGACCCAAGTATGACACACCGACTCACCCTTGGAAAAAGGGTCGAATCGAAGAAGAGCACGCTCTGAAAGAGCAGTTTGGCCTCAAGAAGGTCGGCGGAATGAAGGAGATTTGGAAGGCCAAGTCCAAGCTACGCCGTTGGAGACAAAACGCGATGAAACTCATTGGTAGAGTCGACACATCCGATGGTCACTTCTCTCGTGAGAAGGACGATTTGGTTGAATCTCTTTACCGTCGAGGTCTCTTAGGAGATGGTGCATCTCTAGATGACATTCTTCAGATTTCAGTTGAGCACGTGTTAAGCCGTCGTCTACAGAGCCAGGTATACTATCGAGGACTCGCATCATCGATGCGCCAAGCACGGCAACTGGTGGTCCACGGCCACATTGGTCTCGGTGACCAGAAAATGACCGTGCCCAGTTACATCATCAGTCGTGATGATGAAAATATCCTAACCTACCACCACACATCACCATTGACGGATGCAGGACATCCAATCCGAGTAGAGATTGAAGAAACCCGAGCCGCAGCTGAATATGGTGAAGGCGGCCATGATGACGCACCTTCGGAAGAATTTGTCGCAGGTGTCGCAGAGGCGGTCGAATCCGCTCCTGCAGCCGAGGATACCGAAGTTGAAGGAGGGAATGCTTGATGTCACACAAGGCAGTTTTACACATTTACAGTTCGTACAACAACGTGTTGCTTACTGCGACAGATTTGACGGGCGCAGAAACCGTTGCCAAGGTCAGTGGCGGTCAGGTCACCAAGAAAGGTAGTGACGCCGGTGGCCAGTTCGCAGCAACACGTGCAGCGGAAAGAATCGCAGATATGCTACGTGAGAAGGAATTCACACAAGTAATTGTCAAGTATCGAGGCGTTGGTGGTAACAAGTCACCCAACACTGGACCTGGTGCACAGGCTGCAATTCGTGCATTGACACGTGCTGGGATGACCATTACCCGAATCGAGGATGTAACCCCGATTCCCCATGATGGTACCAAGAAGAAAGGCGGTCGCCGAGGGCGACGTGTATGAGGTGATTGAATGGTTAAAATCGAAATTCTTGAAGAAAGCGAACATCATGTATCACTTCTGTTGAAAGAAACAGATCGTGCCTTTGCCAATGCAATGCGCCGGACACTGATGAGCAATGTTCCAAAGATGGCGATCCACCGTGTTCGTTTTGAGTTGGGAACAATCACAGATAGCCAAACAGGAGAGGTTTACGAATCCGTTGGCGCACTTCCCGATGAAGTCATCGCGCACAGATTGGCCATGATTCCAATCCCGACCTTCCATGACGAATTCTGCTTCCTCGAGGATGACCCAGGCAACGAGGGTCTTCCACGTGAGGAATGGGGTACACCTGCAAGTCAGATCATCTATCACTGCAGTGCACGCGGAACACCTGAAGGTCGTCTGGTCACAGCAGGTGACCTGAACGTTCTCGGTGAAGAGAAGCTACAGATTCCTGAATTGTATCGTGGCATCCCGATTACCAAGTTGTATTCAGGCCAATATCTTGAATTCTATGCCTATGCTGTCATGGGGGTCGGTTCAGACCACACAAAATGGAGCCCAGTATCTGGTGTTAGCTTCAAGTCTCGAAAGACTGCAACTCTTGAGAAGCCAACCAAGGCCAAGGCCTTGTGGGACCTCGACTTGTCAATCAAAAAATCCGATTTCAAGAACAAGAAACTCGAAGATATTGACAAGGTTGAGACCTTGATTCTTGAAATGCATCATGTGGGTGATGGTACAGCTCGAATCGATGACTTTGCCGATGCAATCACACTCGAAGAAGTACCAGGTGAGTATCTGTTCAGTTTTGAGACAGATGGATCAATGACTCCTCGCACCGCATTCGAAATGGCTTGCAAGTCACTATCTTCGCGGTTTGGTAGTATCCTAGAGCAGTTCTCTGAGGATCTTTGAGAACATCGCGCCCATCTGAGGGTCTACAATGCATGGTAGAGCCCATGTAGGTGGACACGTGACACTGATTTTCAGTGTCCAAGATGATGCTGACGATTTACTCGAGCAGGGTAGCCGAGGTGCTGGCTTATCGCTCAATTTGGGGGTCCTTGTCGAGGCCATAGCCAAGTCAGGCTCCGGACAGTTGCTAATCGAAGGTGACGCCCCAAGTGATCAGTTACATCACTTGGTGCTAGAAGAACTGGCTAAATTTGAATCTAGAATTAACGATTATGATTGGACCATTCAGCATTCTTGTGAACTCCCTCCATCTCAGGGTTTCGGTCTTTCCGCTGCAGGCGCAATCGCCTGCAGTTTGGCCATTCAACGCGCTCTACAGATTGATGAGGAATTGACTCGTAACCGAGCCATCCACATTGCTCATAGGGTTGAAAGACGGTTGTCGGGAGGACTCGGCGATGTTGCGGCATTGCATGCGGGAGGCATTGAATTACGTCTTGAGCCGGGCTGTCCACAATTGTCTGATGAATTGGGAGGACGTGGAGCAGTCCTTTCATGGCATGAAGAAATTCCAGTGGTTATTGTTTGGCGAACCACATCAAGTCAGCACACATCAAATTACATTGATGATGGTGAATGGAAACTTGCCATTCGTGCGGCAGGTGAACACTGTCTATTCGGATTACGTCAAGGCCAGTGGGATCGAACTCGTTGGAACGAACTGTTAACCAAGAGTGCAGAATTCGCCGAGCGTTCAGGGCTTTTGGCAGATTCAGGGCGAGTAGATTTACTCCATCTGATTGGAGGGGCACTAGCGGGTTCTGGCCATGCTGACGGATCCTTGTTATCACGCCTGTGTATGCTGGGAGAAAGCGCAGTGATTGTTCCCAAGGAAATCCCTTCCGAATCGAATTGGCAGCAACAGGTAGTCGAGAATTTGCAAATGCGTAATTTGGGTGCTACTGCAGCTTTTGTTGCATCCGACGCGCTTAATCTGGATTGACGCGTTCATCGTTTAGGCGCTGATTGTGATTAATCAATTCAGTCAAATCAATCGGGCTTGCATCCAACAAAATTGCACCTTTGAGTTTCAATCCATCGCAGAAGCCATGCCTGTAAATGATCGCACCATGTCCCCATTCCTCGACGTATCGATTGACTTGTTTCTGTGTCTTTTTCCTTTGGAAAGAGAGATTCGCCCCGTAGAAATGTTTTGCATCAATCCAAGCGACAGGGACGCCATTGATCTCTACATGATCAAGCATCAGTAGGTCGGGTGTTCGAACAGGTCTTCCTTCGGCTTCTACTTGTTCTTTCAACAACTCGGTTTGTGTTCGAAAGCGAACACCATTTTCCTCAAAGTGATCACATAGTACCTTCTCAAACAAATCTGCTGCATGATGTGTTTCCGTTTGATTGACATGAGTTACCCGATCCTCACCCTCGGCTTTTCGAAATTCTTCCAGATCCCTCTTACTCAATTTCCGTTCTGGTTCACGTAGGGTTTCTTTGATTCGATTTTTCGACCAGTTTCGCGCCGATAGGATAGCCCGAAATAGATTTACAGGTGGGAAATCATAACGCTTCGATAGAGATAAAACGCTCTCGCCCCCCTCATATTTCCGGAGCATTTCTTGCGCTCTTCTTTGCAATCGTCCGTGACTAAATACCGCTTTTTCTTGATTCAATGCAGACCGTAAACTCAATGCTTGTTCCAAAGAAATCGGCCTCTTACCCAGTAATTCAGCGATTTCGTCGACTCTCTCATCATCGAGAAAACCGAATTCGCCAGGGCGGCAGACGATATCATGTACCTCCCGCTCCACATTTTTCGGTACAGGTGACAATTTCCATTTGAGTTTGATATTTTGTGGGGGTGGACTCAACTCTGAGGGCAAACCCATCGCAGGAGTCCCCCTTTCAAAACGAGACTTTGCACGCTTGATGGCCTCCTCAACAAACGGATCGGGCCCTCGCTGCCCCCCTTTTCCACTATTTCCACCTCGCCGCCGTTTACCTTGGCGTGTTTTCTTCCCACCATTTTGACTTGGTTTTGGGGATGTGGAATCCTTGTTTGGATTCTTCTTGGTACTCACTGTTGTCTTCCAACAGGAGGGGGTTCATCAATCAGTGGTTTAGATTTCGACCGACTTACTGTTGATTATCGCCAAGCAATTCCAGGTTCAAGAGGTAAACTCGAACGAGCTTTTCCTGCAACATCTTCTCCATCGCCTGCCCGGTAGGCCTCAACAGTACCAATCTCGAGTGCTTGCGAGATGAATCCGGTATTCGCAGTAAGGAACGCAACTTCGTCAAATCCACTTTGAATCAGATTGTTTTCCTGCTTCCCCCAAGTGTAAATCCGCCCGCGACGTTTCTTTTGGCCGACTACAACCATTTTCCAAAACTGCATGACCTCTCCTTTCGTTTCTTCATCACGGAAGTAGGGTTGGGTTTGCAAGAATTTGTTCCCACCTTGCTTGAAGTCAAATGATTCTTGATGCATTTGAATCGCCCGATTTGCAAGGTCATTCTTCCAATCTTGTGCCGTTTGGATAATCAATGACGAGAGTTCACCGTCAGTGTGGCGTTGAGCAAGTTCACGAACACTCCTCGCACGATCGATGACACGTCGCAAGTATTCCTCTTGGGCCAAGGTGATTGAATCATTTTCATCCGTCACCAGATCTATCTCGATGATCGTTTTTGCAAGCATAGTGGTTTCACCCAAAATCTGCCACATTTCTTCTGCGAGGTGAGGTGTTGCTGGATACAGCATCGGAATCCAAGTTCGAAGGTATGCCTGTGCAGCTTGACGACTCACGCCTCCACGACGCTGTGCCCATTGCCAATCAGACACCATTTCGAAATGGCTAATCATCACACCTTCCCTTAGACCAATATTGGACATTTGATCGTTCCAATCAGCATATGATTTTCGAGCTCGAGCAAGCAACCATTCATCCATCGAACCGACAGCAGCGTCATTCTGAATCCCTTGAACCAACGCTGTGTGAATGGCCCGCATTTGTCGATAATTTGACTCAATCGCTGAATCAGACCAATCCATTCCAGCCTCGGGATTCGCACCAAAGAGAATGAACAATCGTACAGTATCGGCACCAAACTTCTCAATCATCAATTCTGGACTGACAGTATTGCCCAAACTCTTGCTCATCTTGGCTGATCTAAACGTCAATGCATCTCCACAAGTAGGACATGGAGTATTCTTCAAGTCGACATGTAACTCTACATTACAGGATGCGCAATATGGTGTTGGCGCGTTGACCATACCCTGACATACCAATCGAGAGAACGGTTCAGAGACATCATTGAGTCCAGCATCTCTCAATGCCTTTGTGAAGAAACGAGCGTACAACAAATGCATTACTGCGTGCTCAATTCCACCAATGTACAGATCCACTCCACCATCCATCCAGTAATCAGCATTGATTTTGTCAAATGGTGCATCACTATTCATCGCATCTGTAAATCGCAAGAAGTACCATGAAGAATCATAGAAGGTGTCCATGGTATCGGTTTCTCGCTTTGCCGGAATTCCACAAACGGGGCAAGTCGTATTGACAAAACCTGCATGTGATGCCAATGGATTTCCAGATTGTCCTTCGGTGAAGACGACATCGAGTGGGAGTTCAACAGGCAAATCTTCGGCAGGAACCGGAACAACACCACAGTCCTCACAATGAATGAATGGAATCGGCGTCCCCCAGAATCGCTGTCGGCTAAGCAACCAATCCTTGAGACGATATTGGATGGTCCCTTGACCCATTTGTTCCTGCTCAAGTAATTGTATGACCGCTTGCTTGGCTTCATCACCATATAACCCGTCAAAGCCATCTCTACCTGCGTTAATCATCCACCCCAGTCCCTCGAATGCTCTCCCGGTTACCTTCGGTTCCTTGCCCTCCTCTTCAGACAGAACTTGACGGATGGAGATATCGTATTTCTTTGCGAAATCAAAGTCACGCTGGTCATGACCTGGAACTGCCATGACAGCACCAGTTCCATAGGATGCAACAACAAAATTTCCAGCATAAATCGGTACTTCTTCTCCAGTCAGTGGATTGGTAGCGTAACGACCGAGGAAAACACCCTTTTTGTCTCGTAGCATATTGATACGATCAAACTCAGATATTCGCGCGCATTCATCCGCTAATTCTCGATAGTCCGCTTCAAATTCCGTTCCAGAAACCAGTGTTTCGCATAGTGGGTGCTCAGGCGCCAGCGTCACAAAGGTCACACCAAAGATGGTGTCTGGTCGAGTGGTAAAGGCACGAATGACATCATCTTCACCAACGATGGGGAAATCGATATCGACACCATGTGAGCGACCAATCCAATTTCTCTGCATAGCTTTAACATTCTCAGGGAAATCAATATCGTCTAAAGCGTCGAGTAATTCATCAGCATAGGTTGTCATCTTGAGGAACCACTGTGCCATATCTTTCTGACGAACTTCTTCAGCACATCGCCAGCATCGGTTGTTTTTGACTTGCTCATTCGCCAATACAGTATCACATGGGTCGCACCAATTGACAGGGGCGGTTCGCCTCTCAACGAGGCCCATTTCGTAGAATTTCAGAAAGATCCACTGATTCCACTTGTAGTATGTCGAATCACTGGTTGCCAATTCTCGTCGCCAGTCATAGGAGAACCCCATTCTCTGTAAATCATCGCGGATACTTTCGATATTCGACCATGTCACATCATGGGGGTGTCCACCGATTTTCTTCGCTGCGTTTTCTGCAGGCATTCCAAATGAGTCATAACCCATCGGATACAGAACATTGAATCCAGACAAGCGTCTGAACCTAGCCATGCTGTCTCCAATGCTGTAATTTCGAACGTGACCCATATGCATTTTTCCACTGGGGTAGGGGAACATCTCTAGGCAGTAGAACTTGGGTTTACCTTCATCCACTTCACTCTCAAAGGCGGCCGCCTCATTCCACATCTCTTGCCATTTGGCCTCGATTGCGGCGGGGTTGTAGTGCATCACAGTGTTCCCTCATGCGTGTACGTGCACCTACGGTGCACGCTTCGCCAATTCAGGGGCATTCTTGAATGAACCGCAAACGTCCACCTCATTCGGTGGAAATATCGTATTCATTGCTATTGACCAAAAAGATTGCTTCGCGAGTCAATTGGTATCGGTATCGCATACCGACCTTTTCTCGCTCAACTAGACCAAACTTTTCGAGAGTCCTCAGGTGGTGGCTAATCAGTTGCTGACTGGCTTTCAATCGAATTGCCAGTTCTTTCTGACTCAGGTTGACAATGTCATTCTCAGTTGCATCTAGCAATCGTAGAATCTTACCCTGAAGACTGTTTGGATCCGGAGTAAGCAATGGAATCGGCAGCTCATCAACACCAAGATTTGATTGGATTGTTGCTGGATAAAATCGAACCAATCGTCCGTCTTTTCTTCTCCAAATTCTCTCATCACCTTCCAAGTGCTTGAGGTGATGAGTCAACTGTCCATTACTCATACTCAGAGCGCCGAGTAAAGCGCGGAAGTGAACACCGGGATTGGCCGCAAGGTAACCCATGATCCGCCCACGTTGATATTCACCATCGTGCTCGCCATTTTTTCGAACCATACCAACCAATCCGATGCCGACTTGAAGTGCAGGGATTCTGATCCATTCGGTATTGCCTAAGTATAGCAGGCCAATGATGGACAAGGAGGTCGTGGCAACAACCGTTACAGTTGCTGGCGCCAGTTCTACAATTTCATCGACAGGAGTACTCTTTGCAATCGTTGGTTCGACAGGGTTGCTAATTTGAGGTACAGTTTCTGTTTCATCTAATGTTTGCAGGATGACAATTCCTGACCAGGTTGAGCACGCCCCAGTCGATTTGCTGACTTCAACGGAGTAACTACCACTCAATCCAGGTTGCGGAGACCACCCACCATCTTTCATGTGTGCAACAAAGTTGTGTTCGATACCCTCTGAGTCTGTGAGTAACCAGCAGCCCTGAGTAGAGGTTGTAACATAATTCCAATCACCACCAATTTGTAGGGGTTCAACATTTTGTTCGTTGATTTGCGCAACCGGTTGCACCTCTTCTTCAGATGGAGTCTCTTCAACAATTTCTTGCAAGTATACTCCATCATAGGTATGTGCCAATTGGGATCGGAAGGTTGGAAGCGATGTGGTTTCGATAGAAATCTGCCAATTGCCATGTGCCAATTCCTGACCACCCTCTGCGAATGAAACAATCAGAGTTGGCCAAGTATAACTTTGCGATGATTCGATTGTCGTTCGCTGTCCACCGACTGCCTCACAACCTTCGTACCAAACCCTCTCGGGCTCTTCTCCAATCAGGAATAGTTCGAGCTGTAGAGCGCAGTCAGTGGGCCAATAGAAGTCAAATCCTTCATCGCCACTGTTTACAATAGTGACTTTGAAAGAAATTCTTTCATTCAACCCATCCGCATCCAGCACGGCTAGATTGTCTATTCTCAATTGGACGGACGCATCATCTTGATAATCTAGGCCACAAGCAGGATTGAATCCGCTATTTTCATGGATAAAGGACTGCGTAGCAACGATGCCATGGTCTGGCTGACTCACGACCAAAAGGTGCATTCCATCCCCAATCTCACATCCATTTGAACCGATAAAGTCCCAATGTTCTGAGGCAACAGTATGTGTGGTTAATGGAGCAATTTTTTGTTCAACTCCAGTATCTGGACAAAATCGATCACCTCGTGAATCGAAGACAATTTCGCCATTCGGTGCGATGACGTGGGCTTCTGCGATACAAGCGTCTTCAAAGACCAATTTCGCGGGAACATCTGCTGAATTCTCCAGCGTAAAGTGCCATTCTAGAAGATTATCAGTATCAATGGTTACACTTGGGATTAATTGAGGTACAGAGTTGGTGGGTGTTCGCATGTATGTTGTTTCTACAGTTGTGGTTGAGCCAATGACACCTGATAGCGAAATTGGGATCAATATGTCACCATCCTCGGCGCCCTCAAAACCCCATGCAAACCAACCTAGAGCCAAGCGCTCACCTGATTCAATGGCCCCAAATCCACAAGATAAATCGGTTAACACATTCGTTTGAACCCTACAGTTTTCATCGAATGGAAGTGTGATCAAATCAGTGCCGATGTTACTCAATGACAGGTAAATCATGGCGGGCATTGATGAAGTGTGACTGTTTTCTTGACCCAATGTTTCTGCAAGTATAGCATCTAACTTGAGATTCTCAGGCATTTCGACTGTACGTTGGAATATCAGGGATTGTATGTCCTCAAGATTAGCTTCACTCTGTGCAAATTCAAAGTCTAAGTCTCCACTGGGTGCGTTATTCCAATCCCACGTCCAGGTCGACAAGATTCGCTCTTGACCGGGCTGAATAGACATCGCTCGGCTTTGATCAGGACAGATTCGTTCATCGTCAAGGTCCATTTGCCATTCATCACTTGAGATAACCAAATCAAATGGACAAGCGGGGTTGTAAACCAATTCCCGTGCCGTATCGGCATGATTCTTGATTCGAATGGTTACCTCCAAATCTCCAGTATCGGAATAATATATTCCATTACTTGGTTCGTCAATATCGATTCGCAATTCAAGATTGGATTCGGATGAATCAGCACTGGCCATTGGGGCGAGAATCATAACGAGAAGCAACCCAACCAAAGGAGTCGACCTGAAATTCACCTCGCCTAGCACCCGCTCCGCCTCAGTTGTGCAGCCTACTCCTCCCGTTTGAAACCATTGGCACCCCCTAAGGGGGGCCAATGAGACGCCGAACGATTGATTCACCGAGTCTTCATCGCAGTACATGGGCCTGCGAGAAGGTGAATTTGACAAATCCACGAGCGACCCTCAAGTCGAGATTTGGGTCACTCAAATGGGTTCATGGGCCAACATGAATACTGCCTTCATCGATCGAGAAAATCAAGTTGTTGCCATTGTCGACCCATTCGATGGTGAAGCATGGATTGAGGCCTTGAGTCATGAAAATTTGGTCCCCTCACATATCCTTCTGACACATACGCATCGAGACCACACACCGGGAGTAAAGGCGATTCGAAATGCATACCCTGAGGTTGAGGTTTGGGGGCATGAGGAATCAGTATCACCGAGTCTGTTTGGTAGGATCATTTTCCGGAGGACCGATTTTACCCATGTTTGGAATCATGCTCCCAATCAAATAGAGACATGGCAATGTGGTTCAATCGAGCTTTCCGTCATTCACTCGCCGGGCCATGCTCCGGGCCATGTCACATTCCATGGGCATGGAGTCTATGTTGCTGGGGATTTACTGTTCACAATGCGCTCTGGGCGAGTCGATTTACCAGGCTCAGATCCGAACGCGCAGTGGCGGAGTCTTGCCTTTGCGAAATCGATCTTAAAATCGCTGCCTTGTGATTGGCGTCTAATCCCTGGACACCGCTATGATTGGATCGATGGAAGCACACCTGATTGGGTCACCATCGAACAGGCACTCGCGCACAATTTGTCGCTAAATGCTCCGAACATTGAGTCGTTCGATGCACTTGCATTCAATCGATTTGATGACGACTTGGCGGCTTAACCCAGCAAGTCCCCGAATTCTGGAAGCGCATTATTCTCCGCCTCTTGTTGCTCCATGTGAACTTGCCATTCGGCTTTCTCAACATATCCGAGTTCTTTCGCTTTCTCGATTTCACCAGTCGCCAAATAATGATCAATCCACTTTTGTCGTCGCTCTTCTTCCTCATTGTTGAACGCCATCTCTTGAGCCTGTAACTGGCGAATTTCCGAAAGTCGCTTCCGGGCTCCCATTTGTTTTGCAACCAAGGCAACGAAAATCAGTGCCAACATCAGTGCAATCGCTCCACCCATGATGTACAACATGACAGATGAGCTTTCATCTTCTTCGGCTTGTGACCCTTCAGATTCGGGTTCGGTTACAACACAACGCTGTCCAATTAGGTGGATATCTGGGTCGTAGGGGCAAGCATCAGCGGTATCGGACCAACCGTCAGAGTCGCTATCCAAGCAACCAAACTTGTCTTCATAGGAGAATCCTTGGACACTCTTGCAAAGGTCCGGCTGGAAAGCCAAGCCTGTACTATTGTCCCCATAGCCGTCACGATCAGCGTCTTTGTTCTGTGTAAATCGGAGTGGGAAGGCGTCAGTATTTCTTGCATTCTCTACCAATTCTCCAGGCCAACACTCGAGTCTTATTGTTGAATTATCCTTGTAATTGTCACCAAATCCATCGCCATCGACATCGCTCCATTGTGTGGGTTCATCAGGGAAAGCATCGCCATTTTGGACACGGCTTTGAATCAAACCAGGGTCTACATCGCAAACCCATCGATAGGTTTCATCGGAAAGGGTTTCTCCGGTGATATTGGTGTACGTATAATTGTCACCGTATCCGTCTCCATCTGAGTCAATCCATTGGGTTTCATCTTCAGGGAAAATATCGATTGAGTCGGCCCATCCATCCCCATCAGAATCTGTACATCCGTACACATTCCCTTCCGTGGAGGTGCCAGGCCAATCTGGGCAGTCATCTCCGTCCACGGTTAACTGACTGTCACCAAACCCATCGCCATCTGTGTCGGCATCTTGGAATGGGTCATCGGGGAATGCATCTTGAGGATCAGGAGTTCCGTCTTGGTCACTGTCAGGACATCCACGTGCTTCGTCGGTATTCGTAGTCCCGTACATCATTGGACAGATATCGTAGTTGTTTCCATCTGGGTTGTCGCCAAATCCATCTCCATCACCATCCCACCACTGAGTGGGGTCATCAGGGAACCAATCTCCATTCTCACCGCTCGGGTTGTCGCCATAGCCGTCCCCATCACGATCTCCACACTGGGCACTATCCATGGGGAACAAGTCAGGATTGTTTCCGTTCGGGTTGTCTCCACATGAAGACTCAGCATTGTTACGGTCAAACCCATCTCCGTCCGAATCCGACCATTGTGTAGGGTCATTCGGGAAGGCTTCACCGGCGTTGGCATATCCATCGCCATCATTGTCTGCACAACCATACCATGTTTTGTCATCGTAAGTCTGTGAGGTTTCATTCCATTCGATGGCCTTCATGCTTGTTCCAGCTTCTCCTGGGCACTCATCACCCATGTTGCCTGACTTATTGTCTCCGAATTGATCTCCATCTGAATCGTGCCATTGTGTTGGGTCATTGATGAATGCATCCGCGTCTCCAAGTGGACTTGCGATCCCTTCGCCTTCAGCAGCATTACCTGGATCAGACCAGCCATCTCCATCTGAGTCAGGACAACCGATTCGATCCCATACCGAATTGCCCCATGCAAGTGGACAACCATCCCAAGCAGAATTTTGGCTGAACGGTTCATCACCA
>NZXM01000011.1 GCA_002701965.1 Methanobacteriota archaeon
CCTAGTTGCAAACAGGATGAAAAAAAATGCAAGCACTACTCCGAGACCAAAAAGTGACATCACAGCCCAAAAGCTTGCATCAGCCATAATTTCTGAAATACAGTGTTAGTGATAATCAATTCGGATATGTTGCAAGGGGTTATCCGAAAATCCTATGCATTATTTTTCGTAGTTACAAGGGGTTGCAGTGGGCCACTTCAGAGGCTACCCTTGCATGAGTTTCTCAGCGTGGGTTTGCATTGGGCCACTTCAGAGACTAGTAGCGACGTCCCGTATATCCAATCCGTTTCGCCTAGAAGGCGATATTTTAGGGGAAGTGTTGAAATGCATTCTGTTGGACACAACGTACAATGCAAACTGAGGTTGCAGAAGACGTAGAGGCAATCGTTTGGGATGGTCCGACCATTGCAGCCATGCCTGTGTTTAACGAGGAAGAGACCATCGGTAGCGTTGTTTTGTCGAGTTTACCTCATGTTGATACGGTTCTGTGTGTAGATGATGGGTCTTCAGATTCATCGTCTAGAATCGCTCGGAAACTGGGTGCAGAAGTATACCACCACAGAGCAAATCGAGGATATGGTGGAGCCCTCAAAACCATCTTCAGAACCGCCCAAGAGCGTCGTAGCCAAGCGCTGATTATTTTGGACAGCGATGGACAGCATGAACCAAGTGACATCCCCAACTTATTGGCCCCGATTCTTTCAGGTGAAGCAGATGTTGTCATCGGCTCAAGATTCGTAGAGGGAGGCGGCGCTGAGAGTATGCCTGCTTACCGTGCACTTGGAATCAAGGTGATTACGGCCGCATCTAATCTCTCTAGCGATTTGAATATCAAGGATACACAAAGTGGATTTCGAGCATTTGGTCCAAAAGCCCTAGAACGACTCAATTTCGAACACGATGGAATGGAATCTTGCTTGGAGATCCTAAACGCCTGTGATGACTTGCAGCTTAAGGTCAAGGAAGTTCCAACAAAAATTCGCTATGATGTGCCCAAAGGAAGCCGATACACTGCACTTTCACATGGATTTACTGTATTCAGTTTTGCACTAATTTCCCTGTCTCAGAAAAAGCCACTTTTGTTCTTTGGAATCCCCGGGATTTCTTTGCTTGCTACTGGAGCAGCAATTGGGATGCGAGCACTGAACGAAATCGAAACCATCACTGATGGGACGGTCTCCTTGTCAGTAGGACCGGGGTTAACCGCTGCTTGGTTGGGAATGCTGGGCATTTCACTTTGCTTTGCATCGCTGGTATTGCACGGAGCCAGGCGCTTGATGCGAAGATTGCTTGTTGAAGAATTCGGATTGGATTGAAACTTCACAAGAGGTCCTTTAGGGACCTCTTTGACCGTTCCTTTCAATATCGTTTGGCGAGTGGAAGTGACATGAGCGATTCGGATGCGGCCATGGAAATGGAATCCGAATCTGTATTTTCCAAAATTCGCAACGCTTGGGCAGGTATATCCGATAGGATGGATGGAGCCAGTGAGTTTGTCCACGATATGGTCGAAATTCCGGTTCGAGGATTCTACAGTGCTCTGCACAAATCCCCGGGTGCCGTCATCATCATCTTGTTGCTTGGGACACTATTCGTAGGACAACATTCAGTTGATTTTCAGCATCAGATTAACGGTGATGTAGAAGTCTACCTTCCAGATGGGGCGGAATCAAAGGACTTGCTTTTGGAAGTTCGAGAAGGATGGTCTACAGACATCGTGATGTTGTACATCCACACTGAAAATGCGATTGAGGGGGCGAATAGAGGCACGTGCGATACCATCGATGAGTGCGAACACAACATTACCCATGTCGATGTGCTGAAGCAACTATCGTATCTTGAGGGTGACGATGAAAGTGGCCCTGGGAATTATGAGCGAGGACTCGATTGGGACAAAGAAGACAGGGGGAAAAATGATGGCGTAGTATGGGTACTTTCGCCAGCCCAGGTAATCAAAGAAGCCAACAGTAGCCGAGCTAGATTTACTTGTGCTGCAGCAGAGCATGGATTGTTTGGCATAAGTGACGATGATTGCTTGATTCCAAATACTGTTGACCCGAGTGAAGGATATAGCATTCCGTCTGAACAAGATACAATTAACGAGATGGTGGAGAATTCTGGTAGCTTGATGCAGTCCTTCGTACGAGATACCAATGATGATGACATCTGGGATACTGCCGTGGTTGTCATTGGCATCCGCTTTGACATGTCGGACACTCAAATCGATCCAAGATACGATCCAAAGGCTGAGCCTGGACAGCCACCTAACCTCAAAGATCACAAAGCGTTCATTGAGTATGCCAGTAGACTCATCCACCCCGAGCCTGACGACCGCGGTAGCCTATTGTTCCGAGGCGAAGAGGGGGCGCGAGAGCATTACGAAAAATGTCCACTCTGTGAACTGCAATTCACGGAAAAATTGTCGCCAATGTGGTACGAATACGAGGACACAGGTGAAACGGGATGGAGAACTCCTGAATCGTATTGCAATCCTGCCGATGAGGATACAGATGCGCAATACAGTCGATGTGCGATTACAATTACTGGTCTAACCCCCGTTCTACACGATGTTTCTGATGCAGTCTACGAACAGTTGGAATGGATGTTGCCTTGGTCGTTGGCATTTGTGGCTGTCACGATGATTGTCCTGCATCGAAACCCGAAGGTTTTGGCTATTTGTGGAACACCAATTGTCATGAGTTTGGCCGTTACTTTCGGCATCACTGTGATGGCAGATATTGAACTGACACCCATGATTATCGCGGCTGGGCCCATCCTGATTGGACTCGGAGTAGATTATGCATTGCATCTGATCAATCGAATCGAGGAAAATCGAAACGAAAGACTCGAAGAAGCTGCCGAAAAAAGTTGGAGAGAACAGCGAGAAGGATTGCAATCTGATGAAGTCGACCCTTGGGATCCCGAAATCTATCTTGGAGCGACTGTGGATGCTGCAATGACCACTGGAAATGCAATTTTCCTATCCGCCTTGACCACTGTGGTTGGATTCAGTGTTTTGGCTTGGCCCTTCCTTGTACCCATCAAGCCTATGCGAACTGTCGGATTGACACTGGTGCTCGGAATTGTCTGTACATTCTTCTTCTCCATGGTGATGGTTCCCGCCCTGGGTTGGATTCTTCGGTATCGTAAGCGTGGTTTGGAAACCGCAGACAAAGCGTGGAAGGAAATCGGCAAAGTCCCCGTCGTCGGATGGTGGGCGGTGATTATCGTAGCCATTCTCGTGAGTAGCGCGGGCGCGCTGATGATGGCCGATGAAATGGGTAAGGACATCACAGGTTCATCTGATGAAGTCCCCCCCGGGCTGGCTACATACGAAACTCTTGCAGAATACAGTCGTGTATTTGAGGGCGGTCAAACGAATATGTTCATTGTAGACGCCTCAGAATACGATGGGCAAAATGATGCACCTATCCGTGATCTTGATGTTCTTGATGCCATTGATGTGATGGAAGACAATATCGACGATGTCCCCGAAACCACAACGGTTAGCTTGGTGACGATTTTGAAGGCAGTACACATCGACTTGGGTTTACCTGGGATTGAAAGTCAAAGTTTGTGGGAAATATTGCATGATGAATGTTGGAATATTACGGCTGACCCTGATTTCAGCGATATTCTCAACCCACAGTGTATCCCATACTACGGGTCAAGTCAGCCGCAAATGGTCAATGTTGCATTCAACACATTGTCTGTTGAAATTCGATCAATGTTGATGAATGAAGTCGACGATACAATTGGTGGTGAAACTCAAACCTTGGTCTACGTTAACCAACCCTACATCAATTTGCGCGATGCAGGTGAATTGCGGAATCAAATCGACTCTTACCTTGCTGTTGGTTTCCCTGGATTATCTGATGTCCATGTTAGTGAATTGACCGGGGGCCTACCACTATCTCTTGACATCAATAAAGGTGTACATGATGCACAAACCGATGCCACTCTGATGACCATGCTTGTGCTTCTGATTGTGATGACGTTCTTGTTCCGCTCATTCAGGCTCGCGTTATTCACGATGACTGCCGTCGGAGTGGTCGTTCTATGGCAGCCGTTACTGATGTTTGGAGGCAACGTCAATGTCAACGTATTCACAGCGATGGTTTCGACCATCGTGTTTGGAATTGGTGTGGATGATTCAATCCATATTATCGATCGTATTCGTGAGGAGAAAGAGACACCTGGTGGGATTGTGAAGACGGTCTCGCGAACGGGCCAAACCATCTTTGAAACGACGGCGACAACTTGTGCAGGTTTGGGCGCAGGATTGCTCGTCAACATCCCTGGTTTACGGAATTTCTTCTTACTGATGATGCTCTTGATTACCTTCGCACTGCTCACCAGTGCAATCCTTCTTCCAGCCCTGATTGTAGGTTGGCACACTCTAATCTTCAGCATCACAGGACGTGGTTCCTACCAAGACCTTGATGTCGATGTCTTGGTGGCACAAGCACAGACCATGGATGCTGTGTTGGAGTGAAATACGTTCAGCGCCGTAGGCGCTGTCGTAAGGTTCAATTCAAACCACCTTGAGACGGAGGGTTATGGGGCGACGTGTGACAGTGATGATTGTCGCCACGCTCTTGGCCCTCTCTTGGTCAGCAACCATCCCTGCATCAGCCTCTGAATCGAAAGGCAATGAAGGTGGATCAATCCTTTTTGAGAAACGGATTTTTGCTTCAAGTGAGCCTTTGGAAGCTACCATCGGTTTGTGGGGGCTAACTCAGGGTCGATCGTACGAGTTACATTGGATGGTTCATGCGACCAACGTCACTTCAGATATCGGCCCTTCAACCATGGTGAGTTCGGGCATCATTCCATTTTTCGCCAACCAGAGTGCATTACAACTGGAAATGAGCGAGCACCATATTGCCAATGAATCAATGATGTATTTCCTTGAAATTGGGCTGAATTCTTCCACGGGTTGGACCAATGTATCGGCCATCGAACCATTTTCTGTTTTCTGGAATTCAATGCACCCTCAATACTCGGATATGTTCGTATTTGGCGACAGTTTGTCCGATGCTGGAAATACCTACAGCGCATTTGGAACCCCCGAAAGTCCACCCTATTGGCAAGGGAGATACTCAAATGGCAAGAACTGGGTTGATTTCACTGGAGATTGGGCTGGCTTCTCGAATGTGGCAGGCCGTGGTGGTTCAACTGGAAACAATCGGGCGTTTGGTGGCGCAGCGACTGGAAACGGAATGCAGTTCTTCGTGATTGAAAACATCGGAAAACAAGTCGATGACTGGGATCAAAACAACAACCTCGGCCCCAGCGATGCTGTCGCGATTTGGGGGGGTGGAAATGATCTCATCAATTACGGCGCCACCAATGCACAGGCACTTGTCAACAACCTTGAGGACCATGCAGAGCAGTTGATTGCTGCTGGTGGCCAGGAACTGATTTTCTTTGAATTACCACCTCTTGAGAAAACACCTTCCGAAAGTGGTAGTTCCGAAGAGGATCGTCAAGCACTTGCCCAGCGAGTAGCGGATTTCAATACAGGATTGGCAACGATGGTTGCCAACCTCAACTCTACCTACGGTGTCGTAACTCACTTGATCCCCGTCTGGATTGGATTTGAAATGCTCTACTGGTCAGGTGAGCATTTTGGTATTACGAACGTTACTCATGCCGCTTGCGAACATGATGGAGCGACTTGTGATAGCAATGACCCAATCGCACCCAACGTCGAGGAATACATCTTCTTCGACAACCTACACCCAACTGAAACCACACATTATGCGATCGGTTTGTTCCTGAGACAACAAGTTGGTATCCCGGACTACGACGGCGACAGTGTAGCCGATTACCAAGACAACTGCACGCATACCCTACCCGGGACTTTAGTGGGGACAGACGGGTGTGAAATCCCTCCATCGGATACAGATAACGATGGTGTCATTGATGATGATGATATATGTCCCAATACAGATGCAGGATTAGATGTCAATGAAATCGGATGTGCTACAAATCAGATTGATTCAGATGGAGATGGTGTCCACGACGATATCGATGAATGCCCAGNCACACAAATCGGTTGGCAAGTAAACAGCGTGGGCTGTTCGGATTGGGAATTGGATACCGACGAGGATGGGGTATTGGATGCGGAAGATGATTGCCCAGAAACAACATTGGGAGAAGACATCGATGGCGATGGATGTGCTGACAGTCAGAAAGACACTGATAATGATGGTATTGGCGATGACCTAGATGCCTGTTCATCCACTCCACGTGAAGAATTGGTCAACGAAGTTGGTTGCTCGGCCTCACAACTCGACGATGATGCAGATGGTGTATTCAATTCCCAAGATGGTTGTCCAAATACTCCTTCAGGAGCTACGGAAGTAAACCCGCAGGGATGTGGACCCAGCCAACGAGATACCGATGAAGATGGTCTCAATGATCATCTTGACCTGTGTCCTGAAACAGAGTGGTTGGCTGAGATTGATGCATATGGTTGCGCCGCAAACCAGCGAGATACCGATGAAGATGGGCGTAAGGATTCTGTTGATGGATGCCCCTTTGTGTGGGGTTCGCTAAACGGTTGCCCGGTACTGAGTATCGAGTTGGATTTGATTGAAACCCCCGATGAAAATACCCGAACTGCCAACATTTCAATTACCATCTCATGCGAAAGTGGATGTCTGATGGATTGGACAGTATCTGAACCGCTGGTTGTGGCTGATGCAACAGCATCAGCGAATGGGACATATTATGCCACATACACGAATTTCGAAGATGAATCCAAGGAGTTGACTGCAAGAGTCAGTATTGATGGAATGTGGAAAGAAACTCTGATGACAGTATACTTCCCTCCAATTGTCGATGATTCACAACCGGCCAACATTTCCCAGAACCCCAATGAAAATTCAGATTCTGACCAACAATCAGACGATGATGCGCGACAGCAGGCCCTAGATCTGGAATCAGATTCAATTGCCATGTTGGCATTGCTATTGTTACTCAATATCGGTGTAGTTGCCGCCATTATTGTGGTCCGTTCACGTTCTCGTCAAACACAAGACAATCGGCAGCACGCCATGGCAGAATTTGAGAAAAGTCTGTTTGATGAATCTGGGCCAGTTGCGAGCCCGCCCTCATTTGAGCCGAGTGAATTGCCCAGTGTGGAACCCGGGATTGAAACCAAAGAGATTTTGCCGTCTGTTGAGTCCGAATCTACGAATGCTGACTTGCCAAACTTTGGTGATTTACTCGACAATTTGTGATTAGACTTCGACTGCACTTTCACTGAATAGACGTAAGACTATCACACCTGCGACAATCAATCCAATTCCGATGAAACCGGCAGTATCAATTTTCTGATCAAGGAAGAAAATCGAGACCAAGGTGATTGCCGCCACACCAACACCTGACCAAATCGCATATGCGACGCCAATTGGGATGCTGTCCAACGTCATCGATAGGAAATAGAAGGCCGCACTATACCCGACAAGGACAAGAACAGAGGGCCAAAGTTTAGTGAAACCCTCCGTAGATTTCAGAGATGCTGTGGCCAAGACCTCGGAGAAAATAGCCAAGGTAAGGTAAATCCATTTGTTCATGACGAGCGCTGATGACTCTGCTATTTGAAAATACAAATGAACGAATTTCAAATCTAAATTGATTATCTCTCGCTCCATGTTATTACAATATTTTAAAAATCTAATAACAGACGCAAGGTTATGCCTAAAGAGACGAATAGTGAGGGGGACAATCAATCTTCATCCGAATCGGAATCAGAAGAATATGATGTAATCATTGTCGGTGCTGGAGCCGCAGGGGTTGGAGTTGCCATTGCATTGGTCCATGCTGGGGTAGAAAACTTCCTCATCGTAGATCGAGATACTGTTGGATCTTCCTTCGCGGCATGGCCGGACGAAACCAAGTTCATCACACCATCATTCCCGAGCAATTCGATTGG
This sequence comes from Methanobacteriota archaeon, assembly GCA_002701965.1. Classification (GTDB taxonomy): domain Archaea; phylum Thermoplasmatota; class Poseidoniia; order Poseidoniales; family Thalassarchaeaceae; genus MGIIb-P. Next base: position 7,946 of record NZXM01000011.1, read on the forward strand.
GATGCTTGATTTGAATTCAATTGCCATCGGTGTCTCACCTGCTTTTACCATGCGAGTTGAGCATCCTACTGGAAAGCAATTTGCCGCGCATTTACAAGATATTGCAAATTACTTTGAGCTGCCAGTGGAAGAAGATACGGATATCAAATCGATTGAGAAAATTGGCGATATGTTTCACTTGGGCACAGACGAAGGAGTGTTGGTTTCTAAGAATGTAATCTGGGCTGCTGGAGAATATCAATATCCAAACCTAGCTGGTTTCGAAGGAAGTGATCTGTGTCGCCACACATCCACAGTCCCAAGTTATGGAGGGTTAGAGGGGGATGATTTCCTCATTATTGGTGGGTATGAAAGTGGCGTGGACGCTGCGTTCCATCTTTCATCCAACGGTAAAGAGGTTCGACTCTTCGACATGAACGCCCCGTGGGAGGAAACAACCTCTGACCCGAGTGTTGCTTTGTCTACGTTCTCTTTTGAGCGAATGCGGAAACCAAGTTTTGGTCAGCACACAGAGTTGTACGCTAATACTCCGGTCAGTTCAGTGACCTTGGACAATGGTGTGTATGTACTCAAAACAGAAGATGGACAAATTTTCGAATCCCGCAATCAGCCACTACTGGCAG
>NZXM01000012.1 GCA_002701965.1 Methanobacteriota archaeon
TGGATGGCCAATGCTTCAGGCGGTGCAAGAAGTGCTGATTGGTATCCAGAATATGATGAAGGAGATGAAGAGTCTGACGATGGTACGTCTTCGGGAGGAGAATCACAAACCATTATTTTCGAAGAACTGTATGATGTCGAAACGACACTCTATGACCCCAATGTGCTAGACCTAGGAGTCAAGCTAACGTTCGCTGGCCCTGACGAGATTTCGAAGTATCCTGAAACATTGACCATGTCGATGACCGATTCCTCTGGCAACGTTGAGTCAGCGGTTCTCGTTCGACAGATTGCCGAAGATGCATCTTGCATCGTCAAGATATGCAATTACTACGGACGCTTGACTACGGATTCAATCCAAAACAATGTTTGGACGCTTGGCCAACCATTGGAAAATTATGCTTACGCAGATGAAGTCTTGGAGGCATTCATTGAACTCGAACCTCTGCAGTCAAGCATTTTGATTGGATTGACCTACGAGAGTGGGTTGGATGAAATGTTCGTTGGTTCAGCACTCGGAGTTCTTGTGGACCAAGATGAGACGACCTCTGTTGATGCCCCGTATGATGTCGAGGCGCTTTCTTACGATGCCTATGGACCGGTCGCAGATGCTGAGGTCGATATCGCAATCCTACGAGTCTCACCGCAAAAGGCAGCTGAAGCGGCTGGTACACTGTCTCCAGAAGGAGACGTCGATTACACCTCTGGTTCAACCAATATCGTTGCTGAATACAATGGTGATGACCTTGATGGGGATGTCGAGGGCACTGTCGAAACGTTCACCGGCAATGATGAAAGAAATGGAGAGGAACACCCACAAGCGGTGCAAAATGTGAACGAAGATTGGGAAGAAATATCCCGATCAGGCATGGGTAGCACTTGGGGCGCAAGCCATAGTGATTCACTGCCGGTAGCAGGTGGTTTGGCCGACGTCGCTACTAGAGGAACCACAGAATCCGGTCTTCAAATCGAATTCATTCAGCAAATGCCACTACCCGGGACCGCAGGATGTGCTCGTACTCAAGGTAGCAGTGGTGGAGGATACGTCAGTATTGGATGGGATTATAGCGAATTCCGATATTATGACGACGAGATAGAACAGGATGCCTACTACGATAAACCCGACTTGGAAACACTGTCTATTGATTGGGGCGATGGAAGCGAAGAATACGAATACCGATATGGACAAGACGACGACTATCGTGAAGATGGATGGGAAGGGCATTCATATGCCGACAATGGAGATTACTGGATACAAATCACATATACACCCATCGAGGGATATTCCCCAGTGACTCACTCATTCAACTATTTGGTTGGTGATGGCGAATCTGGATTCATAGAATATGAGGATGAATCTGAAGAATCCCATACAACGGACTGGGCCGAAGTAGGATGGTGCGACTTGCAAAATTCCGAACGGCATTTACCAAACCCAGAAATCATTGATGCATTCATCACAGATGGACCGTTTGAGGTCATGGATGAGCAAATTTTCACCACTGATTCGGATGGCATGGCCACCATGACTGCCACCCCGTCCTTGCCAGGATTGTACATCAGTGTCGTACAAACCAAGCACACACGTGATGGTTCAGAGATGACGGGNCTCGGACTCAACCTGGTCGCGGTGACAGAAGCCTCGATTTCACTCGGTGGAGATCTTGTCGAAGAAACCACATTTGCGGGTATTCCAGTCTACACTGCCACCCCAAATAGTGACAACTTGGTCGACATTGATGTGACCACATCTGGGATGGGCGATGAGGAATACACAGTGCAACTGATGGTTGTACCCCTCCCAATGAACGTCCCCTTCCCTGATATCGACATGGAAAATTGGGAGGACCAATCGGATGGGCTCGAATTCCAGTCGGGAACGACGACAAGAACGAGTGAGTTTTACCTCCATGCACCCATGAGTATGGTCGTCAGCTTGATCATGGAAGAAGGAGCATTGTGGCCAACTGCAATTCATTTCGGAGTGATTCTAAACAACCCGGGCACACTGGATTTTGATGGAACATTGGGACCGGGCCAAACCACCAACATTGCATTAGACGAAGAGTATGGAGTTGCATCACGCATTCTAGCGATTGCTACACCAAAGGTCGGACTTGACCCCGCATCGGTGGACCTATCCGCATTCACTGAAATCCTGTATGGAGATGTGATCAGAGAGCAAGTGTTTGGCTGGGTCAACTTTGAGCAAGACCTAGAAGCAACCTGTGAGGAATTGGAAGGTTGGCATGAAGAAGATTGGGAAACGCAAGAAGACTTTTTCAGAATGCAACTTACCGATGATTCAAATGAATATGTACACCCAAATCAATACTCACCAAATGCTGTATTGACTGATGCAGATGGAGATGTCATCCAACCAGAATCGGATTGGAGCCAGAGTGAATGGGATATAGCGAATTCTATGCCAATTTTGACCTCAGCGCAGGAGAGTATCGACTGACCGTGGATTCAGGATATTTCGAAGTCGAAGTCTCTGAAGTGGAAGATGAAGAAATGGGAGACACATCTTGGGAATTTAACGTTGAAAATGATCGAGTTTGTTCGAATGAAGAACAATTGGAAGGTCAGGAAGAGGAAGATGCTGTCTTCGATTTATTCGACGAAATTTTCGGTAGCCTTGACTCATTTGCTTGGGGACTGGGATCGAGTGCAGATTTGCACTTGCCTGANCTNTCNTCACCTCAAGATGACTACACNGTGATTGCCATGGTGCAAATCGGTGAAGGAGAGGNNGCAACCCTCATGGCAGCATTGGATGAAAAGGTCGCTGAGCCGAACCCTGAACCTCCAGTCATGATGAACATGTCACTGAGCTTCAGTCCAGCCAATCCGTTGCCAGGTGATGTTGTACAAATCACAGCCATCGACAATGAAACAAAGCAACCCATTGAGGGGCTTTCAGCCGTTCTGATTCGCAATAATATCACGCTGTTTGGACTGATTACAGATGATGATGGGCGCGTCTCGTTTGGTGTCACNGAGGGTGAAATTTTGATTCGGTTCTCCGGTGAGATGTACAATACAGAAGAACTCATCATCATCGTCACCGAAGAAGGTGTTGAAACTGGAGATGGAGAGAATTTGCCGGTCGACTCTGACGGTGACGGAACCGTGGATTCCGAAGATGTATTCCCGGACGACCCCAGTGAATGGTTGGATTGTGATGGAGATGGAATCGGTGACAATGCGGATGATTCAGATTCCGTTTGTGATCCAAATGATGCCATCGACCCCAATGGTCCAGATGCAGTACCAGGTTGTACGGATTCAACAGCACTGAACTACAATTCTGCAGCAAATACCAATGATGGTTCTTGCGAATATGATGGAACAGTAGACCCAAACAATCCTGATGACCAAACAAACACGACGGGTGATAGCAATGATGGAGATGGGGATGAATCCAGCACATCTGGTGCAGACATGGGCACAATTGGTATCATTGCAGGAGTTGTTGTTTTCTTGATGCTCGCGATTGCTGGTGCAGTCTTGTTCATTCGTGGACGGGCAGATGCTGACGAAGATTGGTATGATGAACCTGCCAACATGATTGCTTCACAAGATCGTATGTTTGACAGTGGTCCAGGCGGGCCACCACCCACCATGCGTGGTACCATGCAAGACGGCTACGAAGTCATCCAATATCCAGAAGGAAGTGGTTCCTGGTACTATCGCGACCAAGCCACTGGCAAATGGATGGAATGGGTCTGAGTAAAATCACTGACAAAGTACGAGTGTCCTGTAAGGACACCCGCTGTGCTGATATGCGGTAGCGTTTCCCAGTGCCCATTATGCGACCTGGACAACTTCGTCTCGCCCTTGTGGTTGGGATGCTGTTGTCGGCAGGCATGTTGCTGTTCAATCCGATTGAACCCAAGATGAATACGCAGGTCATCTTCGACGATGAAGCCATGATGAAAATTCGAGATGGCAGTACGGAAGATGAGAACTACCAACTTGTTTTGCGAATTCGACATGATGAGGGAGGTTTACTCACCAACAACCTCACTCGAGTACAAGATTTATTGCAACTTGAAACTGAATTTTTAGACGGCTCAAATCCAGACACATCATGGGACTCTTGCATCGAAGAAAACGCTGAAGATTGTGGATTCAGTTCGCTAAATATCGATCGAGTGATTACACCCTTCGGTGCATGGGATGATGCGTTTGATTCAAGAAATCTCTCGCTTCAGGAAGCGACACGATGGGCCGATGTACTGCAACCTGAAAATGAGGAAGGGTGGTGTGGAAATTCAGCNAATAATGCCGAGAAATCNGCATTTGAGGCCACACTCCTGATGCTACCCGAAGGNGCCAANTTTGGCATTGCTTGTCCCGCATTCCCGGGAGCATCGGCCACACAGGCACCNGCCTCGAATGAAATCCTGTGGCTGGTCTATGTCGGTGCAGGTGGCCAGGGTGGAGATTGGAATGAGCTCAATATCTGGGCCGAAAAAGTCAGCGAAAATACAGACTANGAGATCTCCGCCGCCGGTGTNAACATGATGTATGGNAAAGCGAAAGCNAACGCTGAAGCTGAACTTGTCATGGTCATCATCCCCTCAATTTTCTTACTNGGATTGATNCTGACGATTGGGTTACGNGACTGGCAAGTCGCCGCTGCNACCATCGGTGGNGTCTGTTTGGTNATTGGTGCAGAACTCGGTTTGCTTTCATTGTTCNACTTTGAATTTTCAGTGCTTGACGGGATTGCACTGCCCATCATCATGGGGGTGGCTGTCGATGGGGCCTATTGGTACTCAAGATCATCACGGAATCGAGATGAAGTCAGGAGTATGCTGTTTGTCGCCATGATCACGACGGTTGCTGCGGTATCATTGGCTTTGTTTTCACCCATCCGTGCACAACGCTCNCTCGGATTGGTGATGGTGATTGGAATCATCTTGGATTGGGTGATGACTCGTTATTTGCTCGAGGANTTCTTCCTCAACCGGCGGAAAATNCACGANGATTTCAGCGGAACCGCNGCCAGTGNAAATTCATCCTCTGCATGGGCGTGGCCGGTTGCGTTGATCATTCTCGCATCGATTGCTGTCATTGCCCCACCTGGAGTGAATGTCATGGATGTTGAGCAATTCCTTCCTGAAGACGATCCAGCCTTGGTGGAAATGGAGGAATTGCAGTCAAAGTATGTCTTGGCATCCAGCACCTTGGCATGGGTCGTCATCGATCTGGATGGAGGAAGTGAAGAGGATTANCAAAAGCTCCAGGACTTACAGCAGCAAATCGGACACCATCCCAGTGTCATTTCTCTGGAAACTGGGATGTTGAGAACNCCGATGGTGATTGGCATTACAGCGGAAAACGCCACCACTGTTGATCAGGCCGTCGAAGATGGGGGCGAGACATTGTTCCTAGACGGCAGTTTGGCGCAACGATTGCAGCATGATGGTGTGACTTCTGGCGTGGCCATCGCGGTGTTTATCGATGGACAAAACTCTGAAGCAGCCATCCAATTCATGGATGATCTAGATTTGTTGATGGAGAGTAAACAAATCGAAGGTGTGGTTGGAGGCGATTTNCCCACAGGCGCACNGGCCTCNAANACATTCGAAGAATCTCGGATTACACAGATTCTCTCGGCAGGGTTGGTGATTTTCATCGTCGCATACTTTGCGTTGAGGAATCCAAAGCAAGCGGCTAGAATTGCNGTAGGTTCCATCGCAATCGGTGCGGCAGTNGATGGCATGGCAACCCTGTTTGGGGGNAGAGGAGTCAATACCGCGCTGGCTGTATTGCTGGGCATGGGTTTTGCNGCCGATTATCTCTCACATGCGAGTGCAGATCATCGACCTACTCGGTTGGATATGTCGGCACGATGGGGAGCGGCACTTTCCTCTGTGTCGGTCTTTTTCCTNTTGTCAATGACGACATTCCCCCCCGCCAAGAATACGGGCCAATTGTTGACAATCAGCATTCTTTTCTCTGCCATATTGGCAACCTGCTTGGCCGTGGTCCATACCGGTAAATCTGCACATAGCAGTGAAGAATAGTCAGATATCAAAGATGACCTTGCAAAACCACCCAGGCCCTTCAAAATCTGGCACATTTTGCTCACCAGGAATGATTTCGCCTTGTGCGACTGCACGGCATTCTAATGCATGCCGAGTCACTGCTTTGACCTCGATTTCGCGCTCAATGATATCTGCATCTACCCACGAAACTTGGGCTTGCAGTTCCTCACCGAGTTTAATTTGACAATCCACCAAGAATTGTCGGTCTACTTCACACTTGTAGAGTACTTCCTCAAGCCATCGAACCAAGGTCAAATCTTCTCGCTCCTCGGTCGCTTCAATCGTCCATTGGCTGGTATGACGAAGATTTGAATCGAGAGATTTCGTGGCTTCATCTGAAAGTAAAATATGTTGTAGACCCAATGCCGCTTCTTCTAGCAATCTCGCAGGAGAATTGGCAAAACAGACAACACCGATATCGGCAGTGGTTGGCAATACCCACCAACTCATCCCTCATCCCCCAACCAATCGGCCATGATTTCGGCAGTGTGTTCCCCCAACTTTGGTGGCCTCAATCCTGGCTGAGCCGGGGTTTTAGACATGAATCTCAAGGCATTCGCGACACTATCTTGTCCCGAAATGTTCCACAATGCCCCTCTAGCAACGGCTTGAATGTCACCGAATGCTTCGGAAACAGATAGAATCGGTGTACATGGAACACCCTGTTGGCTAAATGCCGATATCCAATAATCAACAGGATGTTTTCTAATAATCAAAGATAGTGTTTCGACGATTTCATCTCTCGCAGCCAATCGACCTGCATTATCAGCAAGTTCTGTTCGCAGAAGCTCTTGCGCCCCGGTTGCCNCACAGACACCAATGAACTGTGNATCATTCCCACAAGCAAGAATGAACCACTCGTCTTTGGCTTGAAATGCCTGGTAAGGGACAATATTCGGATGTGCATGACCCATCCTTCTTGGATCATCTCCAGAGGCGACCCAGTTTTGTGCTTGGTTGACCATCGCCATCAATGCAACATCAAACAGACTGAGGTCGATGATTTGCCCTTCACCTGTTCTTTCGCGATGGAATAGAGCCGCAAGAATACCATTGCCCGCGGTCATTCCCGTCAAGACATCAATCCAAGCCACTCCCACCTTGGCAGGTTCACCATCAGCCGTTCCGGTGACCGACATGATTCCCGTCATGGCCTGCAGTGCGATATCGTATCCTGGCTCAGAGGCTCGCGGGCCGGTTTGTCCATATCCAGTAATTCTGCACAGGATTTTACCCTCAAATATCTCAGAAGATAGCCCCAATTTCTCTAGGGTCCCCGTACGAAAATTCTCCACAACCACATCAGCGCAATCAATCATCCGACGCAACAATTCAATGCCATCATCTGATTTTATATCGAGAATCATTGAACGCTTTCCTCGATTACAAGCGTGAAAGTATGCAGCATCATCTTCGATAAATGGTGGCCCCCATTTACGAGTATCATCACCCCAATCTGCTTCGACTTTGACAACATCTGCACCCAAATCAGAAAGCATTTGTGTGGCCCAAGGGCCTGCCAAAATACGACTTAGATCGAGGATACGGATGCCATCGAGTGCACCCATCAACGATCACTGACCTGCATTTGCCAAGCCCGCTCATCAAGCGAGGCAGAGAGCGTGCGACGGTCGAGAACTTCCTGCCCTTCCTCGGCAGATAGGATGGTTTCACAAGCTGCATGAGCGAGAGTCGCTGCATCATGAAGAGAGGCTCCTTGAGAAAGAGCCGCAGCCATAGCCACCGCCGCTGCATCGTGCAAACCGATGATTTGTCTAGCTTCATCAAGCATACAGGGGATATGGTGTTCTTCTTCAGCTGTGTATAACCACAGTCCATGTGTCCCACCAAGTACAATCAACGCTTCCCAGTGATATTTTTGAATCAAATCTCGAGCTGTGTCTAAGGCCGATTCCAATCCCAATCTACGGCGTGTCAATTCCAAACCTCGAATTTCAAACAAGACACAGGTGGCTCCATCCGTACGATTGAGGCCAGTCAATTTTGGGTCGCAAATCGTGGGTATCCCATTTCCATTTGCGGCTGAAATCAATTGTTGTGCACCTTCATCAGTAATCGCACCCTTGTTGTAATCAGACAAGATGAGTACATCAGCATCAGACAAAGATGCCAACGCAGAAACTGTCAGTCGCTGAGACACGGCCGGTGGCATGTCATCCTGTGGCTCATCATCAATCTGCAGTAGCAACTGGTTCTGGTCAATCAGTGATTCACGCGCACCGTAAACTCTGGTTTTCACAACGGTTTGTCGACTCGCAACAACACGCAATCCGTTGGTCCCAATCCCTTCCTGCTTGAGGTTAGATGCCAAGGTTTGTCCAGCTTCATCACCTCCGATAATGCTGAACAAACGCGCATTCAAACCGAGTGAGTTGAGACCCCTTGCTACGTGTGCAGCGGCGCCGGCAAACTCCTCTGTTGAAGTCACTTTCACTGCAGGAACTGGAGCAGTTGCATTCAGTCGGTTTGCCCAGCCGTGAACGTAGCGATCAAGTACTGAATCACCGACCAGCGTCACATTTGTCGGTGGCATTTCATCGACAAGTACTCGCAAGCGCTTGAGGCGGTCGACCTCAGCCTGAATGATTTCATCAAGTACCCACGGCATCGTTCTCACCTCTGCGAGGCATAGGCGCTAATTCAACTTCGCCCGTACCACACCGAGGATTGTACGATGCTCTTCGTCCGAAATAGCGAGTGTGTTTCGCATGCTTTCGAGCATGTTTTCTTCATCATCACTGACATTTCCATCTTTCCAAGCGGCTTCCATCGCTGAGCAGTAGGCCTTGAGGCGATCATCGAGGTGGTCACACACCCAATCAAGTTGAACTTCACGAGCTGAATCAAGGCCCAGCATTGAGGCCAACGAGTCCAACATTGCTTGTTCATTGGAATCCACTTCACCATCTTGCCATGCCACCTCAAGCATTTGCTTGTACAAAGAACTGTTTTCTGCATCTGGCTTGACTGAATCATCTCTGGCCTGTTTTTCTAATGGCTCAGTTTGATGGGGTTCCAATCCAAGATACATCGACATATCATCTAAAATGGACTGCTCATCTTTTGTAACCACGCCATCAGACCAAGCACTACGAACAACATTATCGTAAATGGCCAAGCGATGATCTAAGGGCAAATCCCGGCCATCCAATGAAGTTGGTTCATCAGGTTCTGGTGCTGAATGTGGGTAGTATGAACCTGATGAGTCGATATTGCGCAACACATCCAGTAAGGATCTCGCATGATTGTGTAGTGACTTAACTTCGACTTCATTGCCCTCAAACTTGACACTGCGCTGATGTAACTCAGCAACGAGTTCTCCAGCTGCTTGGCGACCTTCATTGCTCAAACCATACACGCGACAT
>NZXM01000043.1 GCA_002701965.1 Methanobacteriota archaeon
GAAGAAGCACAAGAAACACCCAACCCTCCATCACCAGACATGATTGAGGTTGAAGCCCCGGACGTTGAAGCACTGGAAGCCCTCTCTCAACACGAAGAATTTGGAAGAGTAAGAACCCCCGTTCCTGCTTATAAAACACAACCTGAATTCGGAGACGAAGATGATGATTGGGATGATTGGGACGATGAACCAGAACCCCTGCCCCCTAACACAATATCTAAGAAAGAACGAAAGCAACTTGAGCGTGAAAAAAAGCGCAAGCAAAAAGAAAAGCAAAAATTGGCCAAGAAAGGGTTTGATGTCGAACAAATCACAAGACCCGATGGCTCACGCGTTGACTTACACATGATGCGCTCCACGACCGGTCGCAAACTGGTTGAAGTCCAACAGGCCCCAAGAATGTCTGGAGGTAAAAAAACGGTTGAAACAGACCGCGGTGTTGAATTTGAAATTGATCTCGGTGGCGGTGTTGTTGACAAAGGTGGCCGAATCATCAAACAAGGCCCAGTCTTTGACGAACTCCTCGAAGAATTAGAACTGGTTCTCCTCGAAGCAGACATGGGTAGCCGTGCCCTAGATGCAGTGATCGGCGCGTTACGCCAAGAATTAATTGGAAACCGCCTCCGCAAAGGAGCAGATTTGACCAAAGTCATCGAAGCCAGCCTCAAACGCGCTCTGCGCAGCCTCCTGGTCGCGGGCTACTGGGACTTCAATGCCACTATTGACAATATGATTGAAGCTGGTGATACACCCGTCATTGTGATGATGGTCGGAGTCAATGGAACTGGAAAAACCACGACCACAGCCAAGATCGCTCATCGCCTCAAGAATGAGGGCAGAACCGTCGTTCTTGCCGCAGCCGATACATTCCGCGCTGGAGCGATTGATCAACTCGAATCACATGCCGAAAAAATTGGTGTTCGTTGTGTTTCGAGTCAACGAGGCGGCGACTCAGCGGCAATCGCGAGAGATGCGGTGGAGAGTGCCAAAGCACGTGGTGCGGACGTTGTGATTGTCGACACTGCCGGTCGAATGACCAACAAGATCAACTTGATGAACGAATTACAAAAAGTGCACAGGGTTGCCCAACCTCATTTGGTCCTCTTTGTCGGTGACGCACTGGCAGGGAACGATGCGGTCGAACAAGCGATTGAATTCCAGCGGATGTTGAAATTCGATGGAGCCGTACTATGCAAATTGGATACCGATGCCAAAGGAGGCGCCGCCCTGTCCATTGCGCATGCTACAGGCCGCCCAATCGTATTGGCGGGCGTAGGCCAGGAATATGGAGACTTGAAACAATTCGATCCTGACTGGCTATTGGAAATGATGTTTGAGTAGGTGATACAATGGATGATATCTTACAATCCGAAGAGAGTCAACAATTCTTCTCCCTGGTCCATATGTTACAACGCAGTGCAATGCTGCATCTTGGTTTGATTCCCGATGAAGAAGGAATGATTCACTTCAATCTCGGTGAAGCTAAAGCCGCCATCGACCTCCTCGGCACCATCGAGAAGCGAACAAAAGGCAACTTGGCTGAAATCGAGGAAACCCTCCTCCGCGGTCTGATTTCTGAACTTAGAATGAACTTCGTCCGTGCACCAGAGCGCCAGAAGGAAATTGAAGCAGAAATGTCACGTCAGGAAAAATTGAAGGAAACGTTCACTTCTCCCGAGACAGCACACTCTGATACCCTCATCAATGATGAGGAGGAGTAAATTCGACCCGTACCTTTCTTCATGGCTTAGGGGTTCGGAGGGGTGAGCGACATGGTGCGGGTATCTGAAACGGACGACCCTGACGCACAACTGGTACTGATTGTCGACAACAACCCCATGGCGACCATGCGCTTGACTCAAGTGTTCACACAAAAGGGTTGGAGGATTGAACTCTGTGAAGACGGCGATATGGCCGTTGACACCTACGTTCAACTGGCACCCGACATGGTCCTCCTCGCCCTCGATCTTCCGACGATGGATGGGCATACTGCGGCACTAGAGATGCGAGAATCCGATCCCGATGCAAGAATCGTTTTCATGGCCCCTAGACATCAACGACAATTGGCGGCTGATGCCACCCATTCTGCGGGAGCAGTCGCTTGGCTGGAAAAGCCAGTTACCCAATCTATCATTGATGACAACTGGAACATGATTATGGGCGAGATCCCAGAAGCNCCTGGATTGGAGGATTTAGACAAACTCTANCCCGAAGATGTCGATGAAATACGGGCTAAGAGGGANGANGAAGAAGTCGTCGAAGTGAGTGCTGCTATGCCCTTACCAGCCCCCCTNCCGATNGTAGAAGTCGAATCCACACCCAAGAAAAAGCGTGGGAAATTNAAATTCCTTATCNTACTGATTTTGTTGAGCGCCATCGGTGGCGCTNCCTACTACTTCCTGATGTGAGACNTGNCCATAAGGCTCTGATTGAACCATAGTNGCCGGGACAAAAGGAACGATNACACTACCCTGCGGNGCATCCAACACTTTCTCAATCCGTGTTCCCGCACTATCGAGTAANGAANCATCCATCGTCTCAATCCGTTGATCAAGCGTTACATANGAATTCCATTGCCACCAAGCGATNNCACCAATAATCCCAGTGAAGAAGAGTGCNACGAATAAGCCTCCAATGGAGACCATCATTACCCACCTCTCTCTAGAAGCGCNNCCCATGAGATATGAGCGTAGGCCTTCGCNACATCTTGAGGGGAATCAGACTTGTATATTCCTGAACCGACGATAATCCCATCACTCCCAGAAAGAATGGCTTCACTAGGATCGCCGTATCGTTGACCCATCTCTCCATCACCTACTGCCAAGTTGACACCNGGTGTCCAGATGAGTTTCTTNTCACCAACCTTGGCTCTGAGNTCAGACAATTCNGCNGGCCGACTCCCATTGCCAATGAATCCAAACACGCCTGNATTTGCGATCCCTGCTGANACCATCGCATCGGTATATCCATCCAAACCCAGCAAGTTGCCCCGACTAGACATTTGTGCCANCAACAAGACACCACCTTCACGCCCTACATCATTCCAACCTGCGCACAAACCATCGACAATATCGGGTCCAGAAATACCGTGTGCAGTGACCACATNNGCCCAGGATCGAATATCGTAAACACCCGCCATCTGCCCTCGAGAAATAGGACCNATATCTGCAAATTTGCGATCTTCAAAGATGAGCAAATCATGTTCAGCAGCGAGCGTNCAAAGTGCAGACCAACCGTCCGCAGTCCAATCATCAACCAAATCCACATGNGTCTTCAAGGCAGCAATATATGGGCCAACGGCACCAATCAATTCGGCCAATGCANCCATGGTTNGCAAATCAGCAGCCAAAATCACCATTGTTTGCTTTCGACAAACAACATCCATGTATTGGCGAACCATCGAATTGTCACACGCATCCCAGCGCGAACCCCAGACCTCGGCGGCTTCCATCAACCTCTCCGGTTGGGCACCCATTCCTCAATCCTTCGCCTACTCAAATTCAGCGCCAACCCGCTTCGATTGCAGATTTGACNCCATCAACAACCGAATCCTCGACTGGCNTCCAATTCATTTCCAANTCATCGATTGCGGGCCTTACATCGTAACTACAAGTCGTTCCGATGTTTTTCTTCACCCATGCAAATGACAACTGNGGGTGGAATACAGATAGGACATATGTCAACGATTTGGGCAACACAATTTTCGCCCACTTGCGATCNGAAATTCTCCCGCGTAAAAGTTTGGCAATTTGCGGCATCCACAAGGATTCATTGTAGACGATATATCTCCCTCCATCAGGTCCAACCGTAAGTGCCTTGACGTGAGCTTTAGCCACATCTCGAACATCAACAATGTTGACATGCATTTTGACCAAAAACGGATATTTTCGTTTCATTAAGTGATCTAGAATGGTCATCGACCCCTCGAGATGACGCTCTGACATCACGGGCCCGAAGACTACGCAAGGATTGATCGAGACATATCGNGGCTTGTCTGCATCAGATTTGGAAGCCACCCAACCTCTTGCGAGCATTTCAGCNCCGGCCTTTGCAAAGCCGTACGCATTAGAATCGACAGATGCATCATCNCACCAATCTTCGTAATTGAACACCCGACCACTNTCAAAGTGAGTCCTNCGTACTGCTGCGACAGACGAGGTATGCACAATCCGCTTGATACCACCCACAGNATCGATTGCATCGACAAGATTCTGTGTACCTTGGACGGATGGATCGANAACCTGTGTTTGTGCATCATCTACTCCGACATACAACGCCGCAGCACAGTGAATCACATCNTCACAACCTCTCACNGCAGGAATGACAGAATCCGCNTGGAGCAAATCCATCTGCACAATTTCCANTCGTTCCGCCCCTGGCAAATTCTTGAGGAAATCAGCATTTGCAGGCGTACGAACNGTACCNCGNACAGAGAATCCTTGTTCGAGNAACTCACGAACAACNTGAGANCCNATGAATCCTGCTGCGCCCGTAACCAACACTGTGCCTGACATACCACGGCGTCAAACCGTCACATCATCAATCAATCGAAACCACTCGCTCTTCCCGCATTGCAATATCTGCGGCGTAAGCGATGAGATGACTGTTGATCGAATCGGACAGAGTCGTCGTCGAAATCGACCCCCCNTCNCCTCTGACAACACTGAGGAAATCAGCAACCAAACGGAGATCNCCCCCNCCGTGNTGGTCTCCTTCTAAATTGACATTGATCTCCTCAACCAACGCCTCTTCTCCTGCAGTAGCACCGGGTTTGGATAAGGTAAATTTCCCTTCAATCATATCCCCGTAAATTTCNCCCTTCGTCCCAGTAATTTGGATTCTACGCACCCCTTTGGCTGAGTTGGTGACCATATCATGGGTGGCAACACATCCATCCTCAAACTCTACAATCACAGATTGACGATCGACNACATCATTGTCACAGTTCCACACNCATCGACCNTANTCTGATGNNGATACATGCGCAATCTTCTCATCATCATCTATCNCTTNACCAGATTCGTATCCANCTTCTCCAGCCAAGGCATAGAATGGCCACCACGCATTGTCAACATGGTGCCGAAGAGCAGAGTACTCACAATCCCTCTCGATGTCACAATCAATACAAACCTCTGATGCCCCTTCTGGCATGTTTTCCGAAGTGAAGAAATGTCTGCCCCCAAATGATGCTACTTTCTTTGGTTGTATACCCGACTTTATCCAACAGAGTAAATCGAGGTCATGGCAACATTTTGCCAACAGCATTGGATTCACTTCCCTACGGTTCCACTTCCCACGAATGAAGGCGACAGCCATATGGTGGTACGAAACATTCTCAGTACTGTGAATATGCAGAATATCTCCGATCTCCCCACTTTCGACACGCTCTTTGATGGCAACATAGAACGGCGCATATCGTAAAACATGGCAAATGACAACTTTCTGGCCTGTGCGCTCAACCACACCCTCTAGGGTTAGCAACTCTTCTTTACTCGGCGCAATTGGCTTTTCTAGTAACACATCATATCCGGCTTCGAGTAGAGGTATGGTCGTCTCAACATGGATTTCATCCATCGTTCCATTGATTGCAACATCTGCCAACTTTCCAGCTTTCGCCAATGCATTTGCGTCTTCAAAGCAAGCATCTACAGAGACACCGAATCGTTCTGCATATCGTGCTCGCCTTACGGGATCGGGCTCAGCCACGGCCACAATCTGTAACTCATCCGGGTGAGTATCCGCATAGCTTGCGTACCCTACGCTTCGGTGACCGAGCCCAACGAGAACAGCGGTAATCACAGCAAACCCATGTTCGGCACCCACACATTACCTTTCATACCCGCGTTCGCGGGCTCAAGCAAAATCCGCATCTCAAGTGACGTTAATGCGCAACCGTCAAAGGTAGCGGGTTGAAGCAACATCCGATGAAGAAGTGGTTCATGCGTCAGTATTGGCGTCTACAACAATCGCAAACCCTCATCTCTATGGCATTTTGGTGTACGACCCTCACCCTGCTCATCTGGCCCTATGTCAGTTGGCGTTTCGTTGCTGATGAGCAAACATTCGGTATACCAATGACATATTGGGGCCTTGCATCCATCGCAGTCGGCGTTCTCATTTCTGTACTCGCAATTGGGTACATCTACGACCAATTCCTCGCATTATGGAAGGAACAGCGCACAGTGGATACCGAGCGTAACCCCTTCGGCACCTATGCGCTGATTCCCGCCAACGTAGTCATNGTCGGNATGATGAATCGCCTCCTTAGAGACAGGGCCGATGGTGATGAATCCGTCCTTGAAACCTGTGACTGGATTGACGAATGGCTCGCATGGTGCAGTTCACAAGAAATTTGGGCACGTAGCCAGAAATTTTGGGACAGTGAATTTTCTTCCAAGGTACCCAACCTCTTCTTCCTCCCAGATGACGCTGTCGAAAAGGCACGTAGTGTCGAAATTGACGACTGAACCACCCGGTACAAAACGTGACTTTACGTACCAACCTAGGTTCGATTATCCATGGCAAAACTCCGTTTTGAGGTCGGCACACCCGTCATGTGCAATCTTGGGGTAAGCGGATGGAAACTTGGACGAATCATTGCATTACACTACCATGAAGAACACTGGGAGGAGGGGGTTACGGCCCCATATCAAGTGGCGTTGGAAGAAGATCACGCCCTGATTTACGTACCTGAGGATGATAGCCGCTATTGNCGTGAGGCTACAGTAGAGGATTTGAGAATCATTCATCGTATGGATGCTCTTGCCGAACTGCCCCTAGAATTAGAACACACAGTATCAGGATCATCTGGTTCAGACCCCCACTTAGAGAGCACTCACAACCCAAGATATCAGGGCAATAACAGCTATCGAAATGGCCTTTGCCATTGCTGTGACAAAAGTCCACCGAATTGGTCAACCGTTGAACTATACAGCGAACATTATCGTTGCGCGACCCGTAACAAGCTTCCTGTAACTAGACATATGTTTGATCTCGGAACAGTCCAAGTAGGCGATACAGTAAACCACTCCTTGGACGNATCCATTCAGGATACAGGAGGGTTCCTGCAATCTCCTACACTTGCTCGCCTTCCACCTGGAATTGCTTTTTCTGACAAAGGCACACTCTCCGGAGTGATTCGTTTTGATCCTCATCGAAATCAATCTTACAGAGTTGAATTTGTTGCAGTAAGCACAGTCGGTTGGGACGAACCCGATGTAGGCTTGATTCGCATCGAAGTAAGTTTCATCGTCGAGGGAAATAACCCTCCAGACGACTTCGATACCGATGCTTTCTCGCAAGAACAACAGCGGGCAAGTACAGCAGCAAACANCATCATCCAGAATCTAATTACGGTATGGAATCAATGGGAGCAGGGGACACTAGGCAACCACGAAACCTGTAATAGAATGCTGGCCGAACTTCGACAATTACGAGACTTACTAGAGCAACATCCACGTCTCGAAGGAGGAATTTGGTGGNCCCAACTTGGAGGCTTCCACATGAATGTTCACAAACTCCTAGAAAATGCCCTTTTTGAATGTGAACTTTACCTAGGTCATGCACTTACTTTTGGCGATGCAGACATCCGTCAATCAGCCGAAATCAACCTCAAGGGCTGTTATCACAAAAGACTGCTAGAAGCAGCTCGCTTCATGTGGATTGATAGCGTCGAATTAATGATGCGGGGCAAGTGGTCAGAAGCCGCAGAAATATTGCGTCTTGCNGCTCAGAAGAAGGATGGTTGGGGCTGGGCGATCAATTATGGCGACATCTGGTTTAGCGAGTCTGCAGCACGCCTCATCATAGGTGCAGAACATAGTATNGGGGGCGGTAACGGTGGCCACAGTGGAGAGTGGATTTCAGAAGCAACCCAACTATTGGAGAAGGGNAAAAACCGATCTGAAGAAGGCGGAATCGGACCACAGGGCCACCCATGGGGCGTTGAACTTGAAGCCTCTATCAACCAATTGAACCATGTAAAAGACGACCAATCAGAATTGGCGAACTGGCTTGAAGGATTCAAACTACGTACAGTATATTGGTGCGCACAAATTCTCGGAGGCGCCCCACCATTTCCTCCGAAACCTAGACCACGAAAGGACGATGCAGCCACACTACTCCGCAGCCTACCTAAGTACAATGATTGAATCAATTGGCCCTTTATGACCCACAAACGTCATGACCACAGGACACTGACCCGCGTTTGGGNGAATAGATGAGTAAACACCATATTTTGTTCATCCCGTCTTGGTACCCCAGTAACGACGCCCCACTTCTCGGCACATTTTTCCAAGAGCAGGCAGAGATGTTTGCAGAAGTGGGACACAAGGTGGGCGTACTTCATGCAAGATTCCACGACCTCCCCTCCTCCACATGGCTGAAAGGCCCTACAGACAAAATCACAATCACCGAAGAAAACAACCTCACTGTAGTACGTGCACGAATCCGCTTGTTTCAGCCNGGACCACTTCATCGAATCCCACCGATCTATCGTGCATCGGTTCGCTCAAGAGAACGGTTGGCACTGAAAATGTATGATGCTTACAAGCAACAAAATGGCCCCCCTGACATCATCCATGCCAAGTGCACGATGTGGGGCGCGATTCTCGCTCAAGCGATATCGAAACGAGAAAACATCCCGTACGTGGTCACCGTAGGAGCNAGTGTATTCGCTAGAGGAATTGTTGGCCCNCGAGAGTGCAAGACCGCGAAANAAGCACTTGAATCTGCAAATCAATTACTCTCAGTTAGCTCCACACTTGCTGAGGACTTGGAACGAATTCTAAAGATCCCAGCAACTGAATTCACGACNGTTCCGAATATGATTGATTTGCATAATTTCCCATTCAAAAATCCAGCGNAGAATGATGAATTCACATTCGGCTATCTGGCAAATCTTGTCGCAGATAAGGGCCATGANACNCTTCTNCACGCATTGGTCAACGTGCCGAATTGCAAACTCTTACTCGGAGGCTCTGGACCACTTAGAGGACGATTGGAAAACCTGTGTAGTGAATTGAACATCAGCAACCGCGTCACATTCACAGGAGCAATCCCCCGTGGCGAAGCACACACATTCTTCGAACAAATCGACANCTTCGTGCACCCCAGTCGATACGAAACATTCGGAATCGTTTTACTAGAATCATTGGCTACAGGAAGNCCCGTCGTGGCCACACGCTGTGGAGGCCCGAATGACATTGTTCGTGAACAGGACGGCATCCTAGTTCCCGTAGATGATGCTGAGGCCCTGGNTAAGGGTATGCAAGAAGCGATGCAACAAGAGTGGGATACAACTGCCATGAGGNCCGGTGTGGAAGAACGATATACCAAAGACACCATTCGTCAGCAACTGCTTGAGATCTACAAACACCATATCTAGTCATTCGGTTGTAGGATGCGTATGTTGAACCCCTTTCCTGGCTGATGTTCAACAGTATCGGGACCCAAGTCAACATCTTGCTTCGTACAGACCAACAGGTTTCCTCCAAAACCTGCACCAAGAACCTTCACACCCAGCACCTCCGGCTTCTCCCGGAGCTCAGCAGCAACCTGTTCCATCTCAGGGGTGTGTGTACCGAGTAAATCGCGTGTATCATTCCATGAACTATCAAACAGTCCTGAAATATATCCCCAATCATTCTTCATCGTGTGCGAGAGTAGTGATTGCACTCGATTGTATTCATTCATTACAAATTGAAATCTGTCTCGCACACGAACTAGACCAAATTTTTCATGTTCAATGGCCACAGGCAATCTTTCTAACAACCGCTCCAACTCAACCCTGTCTTCACCACCCTCTAGGTAACTTGGAATGATTTCTCGTTGTACAAATGCCAACTCATTGAACGCGTCTCTAACCGCTCCGCCCTTGTCGGCTGGATGGGTAAAAACACTGAACCATCTACACCCAAGACAATCTTCAATCAATCCTACTTCAAATGGAGAGAATTCCAATTTTAACATCCCACCCTCTTCTGCAAACATCATCGTTGCATGGTCCATCATTCCACCACGAGTTCCTACAAACCATTCCGCTTCACCCCCCATCACAGCCAAATCTTCAGGAGTCCAAGGGATTTCGTTTGCTAGGTGCGCAGCAGCCAGCCCACAAAGTGTCAGCGCAGATGAGGAAGATGCCCCCGCTGACGCGGGTATATCTGAATCGATCAGTAATTCAAAACCATTCTTGATTTGCCGTTTATTCACCAAGTACGCAACGGCGCCTTTGACATAATTTGACCAATGCAAATCTGGGATTTCTCGCGAATTCAACGCTTCCAACCAATCTCCTGTGATTTGCACATCCTGAATTGAGAATTCGCTAGACAGGCACCCTTCCAGCGTAGTTGCGATTTTGATGACACCATCTAAACGAGGAGATATCTGCGCTCGCATTCTTTGATTTGCTGAGCTAAACGTGATGATGTTCGACCTCAACCACGGAACATAATCCGAATGTTCACCCAAAATACAGATTCTTGCACCCACATCGACTTCAAATTTTGGCGTTTTGCCAAAAGATGTCTCAAAATCTACACGCACGATTGACGCGATAACGACGTATTACATCAATTTGAAGCGCTATTCCTCTTCCGCCGCCCTATGGGGCGGCGTGCACACGTGGGGGTAATCACCCTCCTCCTCCTCCTCACTCCTCTCTCTGGTTGCTTTGGTGGGCAGGATATCTCCAAGGGAGCAGCCGAAGACCAATACCCAAGTATTTGGGATCGACACAATCTCGAATGGAACACAAGTCATACACACACTTTCGTTCTCGAGCCAGGGCCACATTATGCCCTCGATGTCCAAGAAGTGAATATCGAAGTAGACACCACTGGTGTTTGGGAAGGAGGTCCCAATTCAGCCACGGTTCACCTTTCCTATTGGCTCCCATCGAATACCCTTGAAGGGGAGAAGGTCCCCGTCATTTCCGTCATCAGCCCATATTTCTCGTATGGCTCGCCAGGAGACGAATCATCCCCCACCAACGTGGTCGGAGGCGGCCGTGGCGAATTCATCTACGACAATTACATCCCACACGGATACGCGTTCGCTCAAGTTGCCGTATTTGCGACCGAAGAGAGCACAGGCTGCTTCGACTATCGTGGCGATGGAGAAGGTTTGAGCATTCATACCGCTGTCGAATGGTTGGGTCAACAAAATTGGAGCAACGGCAACGTTGCCATTTACGGGAAATCGTACGAAGGGGCCACTGCTTGGGAAGCCGCAGCTCAAGGCAGCCCCCACCTGAAAACCATCGTACCCATTTCTGGGACCACTGCGCTCGGACCGCTTCTCTACAAGAATGGCAGCGCAGAGGCACGGAGTCAAGTCATGCACTCCAACTATGGTGGAAGCATCCTGGACTACGATGGCGACGACCTTGACAACATGTGTGGGGACGTTCTCGAAGGCTTCCTTGCTGGCCCAACCCGTTACGGCCTCGGTGAGTTGGATCCGTACATGGACAACTACTACGATGAACGTAGCCACATCGACAAGGCGTTGGGGACCTACAACGGAAGCA
>NZXM01000044.1 GCA_002701965.1 Methanobacteriota archaeon
GATGTGGCACCCTTTCCATCTGCACCGTTGCCTGAATCCCAAACGGTGATCTTGTCAATCTTGAGATTCTTGACCGCTTCGACTTGAGCGTGAACCATGGCATCGACCTTCTCAACCATGAGAAGTGTTGCAGCAGCCTTGGCATCTCCATTCGCGCTGGCAACCAGACCTTGGTAACCAGTGGCCTTGGCTTCTAGAACCTGCTTGATACCAGATGCTTCAGCCTCGTATCGAGCAAGAATAGCGTCTGCCTCACCCTGTGCGATGCGGCGTAGGCGCTCGGCTTCAGCCTCGGCTGCAATCTCAATCTGCGTCTTGGCGATTTCTTCGCGGACGATTTCTTCGGCCTTCAGTCGCTCTTGCTCAAGCAAATACTGTGCCTTCTGAACTTCCATTTCGGCAGTTCGTGTGGCCACTTCTGAACGTCGCATGGCTTCAGCTTCCTTCTCAGCTAGAGTTGCGTTGTATTCTGCGATATTGGCCTTGGATGTGTTTTCACCCTCAATGGCCAGTGATTCTTGGTTCTGAACGAAAATACGCTGATCTGCATGAGCGGCTTTCTTACCCTTCTCAGCCTCTGCTGCGTTCTCTGCAACCTGAATGTCACGAGCTCGGTTTGCTTCTGCTGCGCCAATGGCACCGTCACGGTCTGCGACTGCGACGTCTGCCTTTGCAGCGTTGACTGCAGTTGCTGCGGCCTTCTTACCAATACTCTCAATGTAGTCGGAGTCATCTGTGATGTCTGTGATGTTCACGTTGATAAGGTACAATCCCAACTTGTGCAACTCGTGACCAACGTTCAGTGTGATTCGCTCTAGGAAGTTGTCACGGTCTTGATTGATCTGCTCAATGGTAAGAGAAGCAACCGTCAATCGAAGTTGACCAAAGATAATCTCCGAGGCCATGTTCTCAATTTCCTGCGTCTTGAGGTGTAGAAGACGCTCTGCAGCATTGTTCATGATCGTTGGATCGGTGCTGATACCCACTGTAAATGTCGAAGGGACGTGAATACGAATATTCTGTAGAGACAGCGCGTTTGTCAGGTTAATCTGAATGGTCATTGGAACCAAACTGAGTTTCTTGTAATCTTGAATCAATGGCCACACCATGGTTGCACCACCATGGATACAGCGTGATGCTCGGCCACCTCGAACGCGACCATATACGACCAAAATTTCGTCGGATGCACAGCGCTTGTATCGTGTTACAACCATGATAAACATGAATGCTAATACCGCACCAAGACCGAAAATCGTCATTACTCCCCAAAAACCTGCATCTGCCATTTTTTCACCTCATTCCTCTTCTTTTCCTTCTAAAATGTCAAGTGGCTCAACAATCAACGTCGAACCAATGAAATCAAGGACTGTGATAAATTCCCCAGTAGGGATGTGTAGTGACCTGTCTTTTGCTCGTGCGGTGAGGGTTCTCAACGTACCATCAACCGAAACTTGAACCTCTCCGGATTCATTTGCACGGATTCGAGAATATACTTGTCCACGCTCACCTATGGCATCTTCATACTTCATTGTACCATCAGCTTGTAGATTGTTGATTCCCTTTAGCATCATTCCGACACCATACATCGAAGCCGCGGCAGCCACACCACCGGCAATCACGGCGAAGACTTCAGTATCGGTCGCAGAGAGAGTAAACATTCCAACGTAGCCAAACATCATAGTTGCAGCAGCCAACCCTTGAATACTGAACAACTCAAAGGAAAGATCTGAATCCATGCTCATATCTGTATCGAATACAGAATCGAATACACCACCCAGGATGTCTCCGAGCATCATCATAGCCATCAGGATGAGAAAAAAAGGCTGTACCCAAGAAAGCACACATCATGAATATCATTTCAAGTGTGGAAGGTGCGGTAATTCCGACAATCTCTCCAACCCAGTCTACTATGCCCATGTCAACTGCTCCAAATGTCGCTCAATCTCNCACTTAATGACGTTATCCTAGTTANATTCAGATTCCGACTTTCTCATTAACTTCAGTTTCTCAAATAATTGAATGGCAGGTAATGTTAGACCCGCTGAAATTGCCGTCAAAAATAACAGGGTGGTTCTATCAATATAGTCCACACCTGCATACCAAACAATCAGCGCAACCCAGAACGGTAGAAAGAGAAAAAGCGCTCTTTTTACGAAAGGCCAAACGCCACCAAACAAATCCTCATGACCATCATCTAACATTTTCGGCCCTCAAATGGTCATACCGAAAAACATTGCAATGGCCCAGAAAATGACACCATACCAAGCTCCCCTCCCTTGCTTTGAGATTGCATCAGGATGTACTTCCCTTTGGATATCCTTGAGAGGGTTGAGTAGTAAATCGCGCTGTTCTTGTCTAAACAACACAAGGGCTACCATGACACAAGCCGCACCGGACGCACCGAGCAATGTCGTCAACCAAGACTCAAAATCACCCATTAATTTGAGGGCCAATAAAATCTGAGTAATCGAGAAAAGGCCCATCAGAAAGGAGCCACGCTCTGCTACTGCCATGATGTTAGGTCGGGGTGCCTCCCTATTCATCTTTCCCCGGCCACGACCCATGAACCCCTATGGAAAAGGGTCAACTGCGGCGTTGGCGAAGGGCTTCAACAGCCACAACAGCCATAGGTGCTTGGAGGTTGTAACTGGGCGTAAATCCAGCCATTGGAATGCGAATGGCTTCATCAGCAGCCGCCAATAATTCCTCGGAAATCCCTGCATTTTCACCACCGATAATCAACATGACATCGCCGGTCAAATCCGCATCCCATGGCTCTTCAGTACCCACATCTTCGATGGCAATCGCGCGGCCCTTCCAAGACTTGACAACTTCCATTTCATCACAACCGAATACGACCGGCATGAATCGATTGGTGCGCATGGCAGCACGGACAATTCTGTGACGATCATCACTGGTCCATTCTCCAGTCACAATCAAACCACTCGCACCACTGACTTCAGCAACGCGAATACAGAACCCAACATTGGTTTGGTACTGAACGCCTGCAAGCATCCAGATGAGACCACCTCTTTCGAGCATGGTGTCAAGGTCCGCGACCGGTTCTCGACCAACCAAGGCAAGTGCAAGGGCTGGACTGGTTTCAGCCATACGCCACAAATCGTTTTCAGAGCCAAAGGAGACATCAATCCCCGCATCCATACAACGATCGAGCAGGGCAACCAAACGAGGGTCGTCACATTCCTTGAGGGCGAGAACCAGGGTGATGTCTTCACCCGCATCCAGCGCTGCTTCAATCGCATCGATGCCGCAACGTTGCATGGACATTGGACTCAACCTCGGACTCCGACAATCTTGACCAAAATTCGCTTCGGACGCATTCCGTCGAATTCGGCATAGTGAATCTGTTCCCATGGACCGAGGTGCAAACGGCCATCCGAAATGGGCATCGTCACTTGATGACCCAACAATTGTCGCTTGAGGTGGGCATCACCATTGTCCTCACCAGTGCGATGGTGGCGGTATTCGGGTCCGCTCTTTCCATCCACACCATAGGCGGGTGCATTCTTTTCCAACCAATCCATGATGTCAGCATGCAGGCCATATTCGAGATCATTGACGTAAACAGATGCAGTGATGTGCATGGGATTGACTAGAACCAGACCATCGGTGACACCCGATTCACGAATGATGCGCTCAACTTGATCTGTGATGCACATGATTTCGTAGCGCTCAGGCGTATTGACATGAATCTCTTCAGTGTAAGTGACGGCTTGACCCGAAACTTCGTGGCCCATGTTCAATCCTCCAGCCAATGCGCCAATTTTTCGACAATGGGTTCTCTGAAGGTCAAGAGATGTAGACGTGGGCCATCCATGGAGATGGTAATGGTTGCACCGCGGATGAAATGAGTTTCATCCCAACCATCACTGACCACATACCCTCTGTGCATGTCGCTGGTAATCACTGTCGGTTCACTCGTCCAAGCCATGTATTCACCTGGCTTCCGTGCTTCTGCATCCAATTCTCGACTGACATACAAGTAGTTACAATCAATTTGATCGCGTGGGAATTTCCGACCCTCAATATCACAGATGTTGCGGAACCAAGCCCCTTGACCCACGAAGGTGGAAAACAAACAGCCGCTGGAATGCTGGACGACATCGATGTCTGGATTCATCCCATCTGCATCGCGCTGCAATCGATAGTAACTGGGTTGATACTGGTGCGTGTTTGAAATCAACAAATCATTGAGTGCAGGATCACATTTGATTCGGTTCCCCGAGGTTGTGACAATTTCTGCTTGGAGACGAGGAAGATCATTGTCTATGGCCTTTCCATCGAGAGCCATCGCGACATCTTGGGCGAAGTTTTCAGGGTCACTTCCCATGAAGAATCCAAACGAACCTTTTGGGTCGCTTTCCCTGGGGTGGGAATTGACGCCCATCACCGGTGTGTCTGAGCCGACATTGTGAGCAATACTTGTCAGAGTACCGTCACCGCCCAAGACAATCACCAAATCGCGACCGATGAAATCAGAATGGCGAACTTTTTCTCGAGCTGTAAACTCAACTCGGATGCCTCGTTCTTCAACCAACTGCTCCAAATCAGATTGGATTTGGTCCATCGCGCGGTCATGCACAGGCTCGAAGTTCTTCTTGAACACGACAAGGATGTCAGCAGACATGTTTGAGCCTCCGGTAGAACGCCGTAGTGCGCCTCCCTTAAATCGTCGATGCTTGTCGATTCCACCATGGCAAAACGCGAATTGCTTGAGGATGGTCGTGCTCGCCTTCCACCAGGACAGTTTCTGACCAAGCGTTTCCCTGTTCTAACCTACGGCTCAACACCGAAGGTCGAATTGGGAGGTTGGACATTCAATGTATCAGGACATGGCTTGAAAGAGCCGATGGAATGGAGTATGGACGAATTTCTCGCATTGGGAGAACACGAAACCACACGAGACTTCCATTGTGTGACCACTTGGTCTCGTTATGACAACACATGGGCAGGCGTCCCAATCGGATCAATTTGGTCACTCATTGAACCACATTTGACCGATGAGGTGGGTGCAGTCATGCTACACTGTACCTGTGGATATACCACGAATTTGTTGATCGAGGATTTTCTCAAAGAAGACAACCTATTCGCGACACATCACGATGGGAAACCCCTGACACCCGATCACGGAGGTCCACTTCGATTCGTATGCCATCACCTGTACGCTTGGAAGTCACCCAAATGGGTGAATGGTATCGAGCTTCTCAGCAATGACGCAAGAGGTTTCTGGGAACGAAATGGGTACCACAAGCGTGGAGACCCTTGGGCTGAAGAGCGATATGCCTACCAAGAATAAATCAGTCATGATTGTTGATTGATTCGAAGAGAACACTGGGTTCTTTATTTTGAGAAATTCGTGCAAAGAAAATCCAACCGACATTCAGTAATGCAGTTGACAGCATCAGAGTGCAAAGTGACCAAATGGCAAGATGTTGAGTGACACCAAACCAGATGTAAGCACCGGAACCAAACATGACGATGAGGAACCAAAGCCGAGAAGCCCAGCTAGGTGTTTCTGTGCCGTTCTGATCGTTAAGCGGTTTGAACAGCATGTGTCTCAGGAAAGGGGTTTCTGAATGGCCGGGGGCGTGAAGGAGAGAGGAAGAACCCCCGACCATCCAGTTTGTGTTATCGTGTTTATTCAGATGCTGCAGCCTTTGTATCCATGGTTGCAGCATACCATACCATCATGCCGAATGCGGTCTTGTTGACCAAATCAGCAAGGTTGTAGATGATGTTCATGTCACCTTCTCCGAACCCAGGGATCATGTCGTTGCCCATCATATATCCAAGTGGATAGATGGCCCATCCTACCAAAACAATCCAGCGCATTGAGTTGAATGCGAACTGGACACTTTCACTGGCCTGTTGAGCGGCATCGTTGATTGAACCCTTGAAAATCTCGTAGATGATGTAAATCCATCCAGCCATTCCAATGGCCCACCAAATCTCTGTGCTCGCGTCTCCGAAGATTTCCCATGCACCGGTTTCACCGAAGAATCCGGCAACAAGCATCACAATTGATGCAATCATCAGATTGCGGAACATCACGACACTAGCGACACCAATCGCAGCGAGGATGAGGTAGAACTCAGCAATCTGTAGTGGGACTGTGAGCAACCAATCGATGTATCGATACACGATCGGACTGGAACCATTGTCGACCCAGTGCTGTCTCATGTACGTGTAGTGGTACCAAGCGATACCTGTCACGAGGGCAGCGACTGACATTGATGTCTTCCACTTGGCAGCAACGTTTTGTCGCTCAACCAAGAAGAACACAGTCGTGGCCAGCATCATTGCTGTGGCAATCCAAAAGGAAATACCCACATAGTCGGTTGCTTCGAGACCTACTGTTTCGGCTGTTTGTGCAGCTGCAGATGGAATGGTGATTGCTGCAAGAGCAAGGGCACCACCAACCACAGCGGTTCGCTTCTTCAAAAATGGATTTCTGTCCATGCTCTCAGAAAAACACTTTCGGATATAAAGGGATGTTTAAAATTGTAAATTTTGCAGATTCCGAGACTTACGATATGTTGGAATAGCCCTGTAATGCGAACAAAGCTGCCAATATGATGAGAGTCAAACTACTCAACCGAATCGCCCACAGCAATCCTCCATCACTCATCCATTGCTTGGAGCGATCAAAGGTGACTGCAATCAAAATCTTCACACCAATCAAGACACTGAGGAATGGGATCACGTATGCAAATGGCATCCAAGCAGATTGGTTCCAAGCCGCGACCATGAATGGAGCCCCTGCCAATGTCCAGAACATCCAAGGGTTGGGATTGAGTAAATTGGTGATGATNCCCCGACGCAGAGAATGNTCTGCATCTGTCTTCTCAATCTCTGAGAAATCGGGTGCNGTACTNCGCAANCCATCAAATCCAAGCCACGTTAGAAATGCGGCTCCCGCGAAGTANAGTATAGCCTCAACACCACTGAGCGAGGTGGCTTGAGACCACATCAATGCGGACAAGGTAATGATGGGCGCATCGGTAATGAGAGGCGATAATGAGACTTTCATCCCCGCCTTCCAATCATGTTGCAAAGTTTCAGAGATGACCAAGGTGTTGAGTGGGCCCGGCTTCAAACCCTCGCCCAGACCCATCAGTACGGCAGCACTGACAAGCGCCCAAGCACTGGGTTCTACCAACAGTGCATCCAAGGCGTCCATGGCCTTCCATCAAGGCATCAGCGATAGCGCTACCGCCATTTTCTTCGATGAATGATGGAGATATGGAGTTGTGAACATTGATACAGAAAGTGAGTTAGGGGCATGCATGAACTCGGTTAGATCTAGCATTTTTCTCGTTATGGTATTTTTGTTGCCGCTAGCGAGTTCACTGATACCATTGGCGACAGCGGATGATGATTCGAATAGTGCAACTATTGCCGACAATGGTTTTTCACAAACAGATTGGTTGTGCTCTCCAGATTGTGGGGATGAAGAAATTGACGGAGTAGATTGGTATCGAATTGATTTACTTGAAGGAGAAATTGTCGAAGTTTTTGTTGAAAATTTACAAGATTACTCGCAGGTCAGGTTGATTTTGAATTCTCACTTACTGGTAAACGATTCAACTGATGATCAGTTAATCATTGATGCTGGAGAAAACAATAGCATGAATTTCATTGCAGCCCAGAATGGGTTTCATCACTTCTCACTTGAAACTGTAGATGGGTGGGGCGCCGATGGTACAAGTTACAATATTTCATTTGTAGTTGAATCAGACAACTCGCCGGAAATGGCACGGTCAATCTACCAAGGTGATTTCATTGAAGGTGAAGTTGTATGCGCCAAAGATTGTGTGGGGTCAATCGATGTTGAGGATTGGTATATTTTTGATGTCACAGCAGGCGATAGCATCGGCATTGTTGCTGAAAGAATCTCTTGGTATTCACAATTGGATTTCTCATTGTGGCACTATTTGCCAAACGGAACGTTAGAGGAAATTGAGTATGCCTACCACGGAGGGAACCAAGGGGGTGTTGACGATTATATTGCGAGAGGTTGGTTCAATG
The DNA here is from genome assembly GCA_002701965.1 of Methanobacteriota archaeon. Classification (GTDB taxonomy): domain Archaea; phylum Thermoplasmatota; class Poseidoniia; order Poseidoniales; family Thalassarchaeaceae; genus MGIIb-P. Next base: position 8,050 of record NZXM01000044.1, read on the forward strand.
CATCAACTACTGAGCAAATATTGATTCGGGTGTATAGTACAGATACAGCCGCTGAAGATGATGCAGAATACACTCTTTCTGTCAATAATGGTCAATGGGTTGACGTCACAGAAGATGATTACCATTGGATTTCATTCTCAGATTTCCGTGTAGGAGATGTTCTGAGGGCGCAAGCAATTCGAACCGATACCCCGAATGATCTTGATATTTTGTTGTACAATGATTCAGCATTCCAAAATTACCGTTCTTATGTAATTGGAAACGATACGGATGTGGACCCGCAGGAATTGATGGCGGTAGAAGATTGTCTGGTATGTTCCATTGAATTCACATTGACTACAGATTTGTCTGGTGCTACCGATGTACACCCCTCACAAGCCACCGATATTAACCAAGATATTTCCTGGACACCTACTCTTCATTTTGTAGCAGATTATACAGATTATATGCAAGACCCACCGATGAATTCAGATGTTGATATCGCACATGTTTTCCTTTCAATTTCTGTTGAAAGGGGTGTGTCAGATTCAGATACTTATGAATTGTATAGAAATGACTCAGGCAACTGGAATCTGTTGACGACAGGTCAGACCACCACTTCGACCATTACACCGCCTCAGGGTGGATGGGATACCGCGGCAACTGGCGAAAATGAATTCTATTCATATTCAGAATACCGCCTTCTCGCTATATCAGGGGGCGGACAAGGTGATATTGTTACCAACTCAACATTCGAAATCCGCAATCACCGCCCAAGTTCGTGTATAGGCATCACGGGTTCACTTGATAACCAATTCATTCAAGGACTACCAATCCATTTCGATGGAAGTTGTTCCAGTGATCCTGACCAAGATAATTTGCAATTCCAATGGAAAATGAATGGAGAAATTATTGCACAATTGATGACTCTTGATTTAACATTGAGCGCACCTGGAATCTACTCAATCGAGTTGTTATTGACTGATGAACATGGATTAACTGCATCAGAAATGGCATTTATTGAAATCATTGAATTCCCAATTAGTTCATACATGCAATCTGAAATATTGGACAAAAATATCAGTTCCAATACTGTGCAAATCAATACAAGTGGAAATACATCGAACACGATGATGGTTGTCCCTGGATGGGCAGACTGGCAAATTATCGATGCGCAGGTTGGAATTGGGTTGGAAATTGAGATTGTGACCACGACAGAATCTCAAATTTTGATGGGCATCGAGAATGATTTGGGGAATGAACTTTCAACATTTGTTGTGAACTCAGAAGAAAGTAGAACTGTTGTCGAAATGAGGATTAATCTAACACTTTCTTGGATTGAAACTTCTACTGGAAATGTAACCTATTATCGTATGCCTTTACCTACTGCTCAAGAAGCCTATGAAGGAGAGCCTTGGGTCCCAATTATCACGATTAGTGGAGGCCTAGGTGCGGTCTATTACTGGCGTGATTTAGCAGAGGTCTATGATAGTGGATGGGGATCAAATCAATTGGATAGTAACGAATTCAGTATTGATATCCAATTGACAGCTACCAACCTCCTAACCTATATCGAAGCCATTGCGCAATTCTATCCGCCAGCAACAACGCCCTTACTCGTACTGGGGTTAGCGATTGATTATGGAGTCTACCTCGACTATGACCTGACAATTGAAGGCGATACATCAAGTCAATTGTGGGTTCATGATGGTGCTGTGGCAACGAGTTTTTCCAATACAACAGAAAATGGTGAGGATTTCAATTGGAACTTGAACCACCCTCTGTTGGAATTATACCCATTCACATCGAGTCAGACATCACTATCTATTGACGGAACGATGGGAATCAGATTGCATTTGGCACAACCTGGTTGGCTGACCTTTGGGTTGGGATTCATGCTATCAGATCCAGTCTTTTTGGAGGGGAATTGGGAAACCAATATTTCCAATCCAAACGGTCCAATTGGAATTGCAAGTATGCAAAATTACAACCTAGCGACACCCAAGATTGTGATTGACGAAATTGCTCAACCTGAACCTGAACCTGAGCCAGAACCTGAACCTGAACCTGAACCTGAGCCGGAACCAGAACCCGAGCCGGAACCTGAGCCAGAACCTGAGCCAGAACCCGAAGCATCTCTCGAAGAAGCGTTTGCAGC
>NZXM01000013.1 GCA_002701965.1 Methanobacteriota archaeon
TTTATTCCAAGTTTCTTTAGGCCATAGGGCTTTCAAATCTCTTTCCGTTTGTTCGACATTTTTCGCTTTCGATAATCCCCAGCGTGCAGCCAATCTGTGAATATGTGTGTCCACAGGNAATGCGGGCACTCCATACCACTGNGCCATGAGTACACTGGCTGTTTTGTGACCCACACCTGCGAGACTTTCCAAGTAATCCCAATCGGGTCGCAAACCCCCGCCTTGAAGNATTTGCTCGGCCATTTTTCGTAGGTTCTTGGCTTTGGTNGGGGCCAAGCCAATTTCTCTAATCAGTGTCTGAATCTGCTCAACCTCAAGGGTTGCCATTTGTTCAGGTGTGTCGGCCGCTGCAAANAATGCTGGAGTCACCTCGTTGACTTTCTTGTCTGTGGTTTGTGCCGAGAGCATCACGGCAACCAGTAGNGTGTAAGCACTGGAATGATCTAATGGTACGGGTGTAGTAGGATACAATTCATCGAGCATTTGTCCAATGATTTCGGCCTTCTCAGACCTTTTCATACCTCCAGCTCCTCATCACGGTTGACTTTGATTCCATACCATCCTCCAAGCGCAATGAAACCAAAGATTGGGCCATAGCACGTGAGATATTGAGTTTGGTCCCAAACGTCTGGCTCTCCGAGAAGCCAATGNATGAATACNGCCAACAGTATACCGGGNACACTCGACAANAGAGCAAATACAATCACTCGCATGGTTTTCATGATTCCACCTCNTTTGCCTTTTCAAGCGCANTCCTGATTTGCGATTCCAACCACCACAATCCNACCAATCCCGCAACGGTCATGCCAATCATCAATCCGATNGGAGAGCGTTCGGCACCGGTTCCGAACCATAAGAANAGAAACAGGAACGCTGCTATGGTAAGCAANCCCAATCGCAGGAANGAAGCCACCACTATTGCACGCATATTTTCACCAGAGTAGTTGTTCNAATTCAGCCCCNCTACGGCAATTGATGATNTCGCNCCGCTCAAGCCAACCCTTCCGAGCGATTTGGGCTCCGAACCAGACATCTTTCAGACCTTGTNTNCTGTGAGCATCAGGATTGATNGAAATTGGNACNCCTTGCTCTTTGGCGTATCGACAATATCGCCAGTCCATATCCAATCGGTAAGGTGAAGCATTGATTTCGACAATCTTGAGTTCCCCTTCTGCATTGAGTTCACCCATGCGCCTCAAAACGGCATGAAGGTCAATGGGAAATCCATCCCTTGCACCCAAAATCCGTCCAGTAGGGTGCCCCAAGATGGTGAATGAGGGTTGTTCAATTGCTCGAATCAGAGTTTCAGTATTTTCCACTTCATCTCTCTTCATCCAAGTCGGCAATTGNTGAACACTTCCGACAACGTGATCCAATATACTCCGNTCTTCATCGGTGTAATCCAAACTTCCNTCGGGAAGAATATCGCACTCATTCCCATGGAACAGACGGAAATCCACACCTTTGTCTGACCAATTTTCATTCAGTGCCCGGATTTCAGCCGATTGTGAGACCAATTGATCAGGGCTTAAACCGCTAGCAACCTGCAAGATTTGGCTATGGTCTGCGATTCCGAGGAATTCCCAACCAAGCTCNTGTGCNGCCTGTGCCATTTGNACCAAAGATGCGCTTCCATCCGAAGCAGTTGTGTGATTGTGGAATGCACCTTTGAGCATTGAGGGGTCCATCAATTCAGGTAAATTTCCTGACATCGCGGCCTCAATTTCGCCCGTATCCTCACGNAATTCGGGTGGGACCCAATCTAANTCNAGATGGGTATAAATCTCCGCTTCAGTTTCTGCAGGGAGNGAGAACTTAGCGGCTTCAATCCCCTTCAATTCACCGACTTGATCCACAGGGAAGAGGCCGAATTCATTCAGTCTTAATCCCTTGTCCAATGCCCGTTGTCTCATCCGGACATTGTGTTCTTTTGAACCAGTGAAATATGCCATTGTGAANGCAAANACATGGGGTGGGACCAAGCGAACTTGNGCATCAATCGTTGTACTGGCTGNCATTTCTTCATATGCCTCTCCTCCCAATGCNTCGAGTACTCCACCNTCCAATCCTGAATCAATGACNTCCTCGGAAAAGAATTCAGTGCCGAGAATGATGCTGACCTTTGATGAACCNGCTCCTTTCACATCGGCGATACCAGGTAAGTTNACGATTTGTTCAGTCACAGTTCCNACATCCTCGGGAGAAACGGCTGCAACGATATCCAAATCTCCAATCGTTTCTTTNCGCCTACGCGTTGATCCGGCCAGTTGTGCTCGAGAAACTCCTTCCATGGACGCAATCCTGCCCTCCAATGCCTCACCATACAAGAGCCCTATGTCCAAGCGGCGACGGCCTGAAAATCGCTTGAGCAATTCGATTCCATCGAGGACTTTTTGCTCAGATTTTTCTCCCATTCGATCGAGCTCTCTGAGGTGCCCGCTCTCTCCCGCCACACGCAATTGTTCGATACTGTCAATGCCAAGCTCATCGTGGAATTGCTTGATTCGCTTGGGCCCGAGTCCAGGGATGGCCAGCATTGCAATTAGGCCCGCAGGTACACTGGTATACAATTCACCAATATCNCCCCATGTGCCTTCAGTAAGAGCTTCAGTAATCAGTCCAGCAATGCCNTTACCGACACCCTTCACGTCAGTCANTCTTCCCTCTGAAGTCACCACCCACAGGTCATCCTCAAGNCCTCCCAGTGTACGGGATGCGTTTTGGTAAGAACGAACNCGAAATGGATTCGCGCCNTTTAATTCGAGTAAAACTCCCACTTGCTCAAGNACCATGACAACGTTTGACTTCGAATAGTAAGGGGGGCCACTTCGACGGGGCCGTGGTAGACTCCAACTCCCCATCTTCACCATGGTGAGCAAGAGCCATCGGATGTTCTTGACTCTTGGCACAGGCTGAAGTGCTGCCTTGAATTCGAAGCCTCATGGAATCCTTGGAAACACTCAGCCAACTGCTGTGTGGTTCTACTCTCATGCTCTGGGTGCTCATTGCCACATTTTCACGTACAGATGAATCGGAAAATCGTGCACAATGGGTCATGTTTTCTCTGGCTTTGTGTACCATGATTTCGTTGATTGTGTTAGACTTACAAAATGGTAGNCTTTGGGGCTCCACCTACTTGCCAAAACCNCTTGCAGTTCTCTGTTTGGCCTTTGCCTTCATGGCGCGGCTTAACATCAAGGGGCGCAATATTTCACAGGGCATGAANCCTCACCAAATCATGAAACAAAACCGCGAATCAGAAGAATAATCCTGANTATCGATTNCTTCGGATGATGTAAACTGGACTGTCGGGAATGGTTGGTTCTTCACCNTAATGGAACATCTGGTCTTTGCGAATTGTATCGAACCGCATTTCCATTCGACTATCTTCAACCGCTTTTTGTTGCATATTTTGNCGCCAAACNGAACGTGCNCTTTTCCTTCGGACGATNGAAACCAAAGCGAAAGTCATCAGNAGGACGAGTATCCCTGCGTTCATGTTGGTAATTTCCCATGGNGTGTGTTGNGACAACCAATTTGCNATTCCATCAAGGATTGAAGTGAACAATGAAAAGTCTAGTGCAGGGGTACTTTCTCCCTGACTATTCAATCCAGACCATTCNTCNCCAGTCACTTCAATTGGCAAATCAAANACTTGAGTTGGAGAGCCATTGGCTCGAGAAAAAACCTGTAATTTTGCCATTGCATATCCNTGCGATGTGCCAAGTACATTGATCTTTAATTCAATTCGTTGTTCTGAATCAATATCATATGTACCAGGAATGTAACGATTAGAAAGATGTTCACCTTCTTCGACTTCAACATAGATCTTGACTGCGACAGGNCCCTCATTGCGAATGGTGCATGTAAACGTCACTGGTTCGCCCAAATCCAACTTTGCCACAGGTGGGTCACATCCAGTCGAAAAAACGGGCTCATGAATATCGGGGTTGTTCGGATANGCATCAGCCCCATCCCAGATTGTAAAAGTCTCTGAGGGNTTATCGTAACCATCNCCATCGCTGTCCTCTGCAGATGCAAGGGGGGCGGTAACCANNAGTAGAGCAAGCGCAAAAGCGAACGCTCTCAAGTTGTTCACATCTCTGACTTGAGTTTGTCATCTATAAATGCGCGCATGTATGCAGGCAATTCGCCATTGACAAATACAACATCATTGACATCAACCAGTTTCATCAATGAATAGTAAATTTGCATGGCAGTCATTGGAGTGCTGCTACAACCNGTGCAACCACCNTCCAAACCGATCATGATAATGCCATCAGTTGTGTCGATGACATTGACCACTCCATCATGGGCATCGAGGACAGCCTGTACAGGNCCNACATTCTCCAGAATCAACTGTCGATCAACCTCTGCCATGATGAGATGGAGCAGGCGGAGGGCTTTCAACCCAACCCTCTTTCCGANNTGTATGACAAAGGTTGTGTTGCTTGATCTTCTCGTCGAGCGGCCTGCCTTTGGACAAGGNGGGAATGCCGAAATNATGGCTCCTTTTGCTCCCGCAGAATGTCTGTTNTTGACTCCTCAACTAAACAATTGGGATCACTATCGCTCCGAGTGGGAATCGAATGGAATTTCTTACAGAAGAATCGANGCCCCCGAATCAATTNCTGATCTNGAGCCTGATGCTGTCATTTGCTCCGGTTCNCGTGCCAANGTCAGTATGTGGGAGCCATGGATGGATGATGCCGCTCGTGTGCTACAACAAGCTGTAGCNGCAAACATCCCTGTTCTCGGCATTTGCTTTGGTCATCAATTNCTTTGCAAGGCGCTTGGTGGNGAGGTCGAAANAGCGCCTCANAGAACAGATTCAGTNTCCCCGNTATTTTCTGTTGGTATGGATACCTTACTTTCTCCCACTCGAAAGGGNTTGTTTACTCATCAGGATCACGTGACACGCCTNCCCCCTGGCGCACGTCGGATAATNTCCTCCAAGCACTGTGAGAATGCGGGCATGCGAATTGCAGGTAAACCGGTATGGGGTGTACAATTCCATCCTGAAGCCAGTCGGNCGGNGATTGAGCAAGCACATGCGGATGGNGACATGAGTGANTCGGAACGAGAAGCATTTGANCAGGAGCACGATGGTGGCGATTTGTTNGCNGCTTTCGCGAAGCTCTGCATGCCCTGAAATGGCCNTTTANNGCCNNTTTTCTCNCCCTTGNGATTATATGGGTGACGCAGGTCGGCCGCCCAACAGGTGACTAACATGGATATCACATTGGTAGCAGCTGGAGCAGCAGTGGTCGGACTGGTCGTTGCTTTGTTCCTATACAAAAAGAATGACAGCATGGAGATTGAAGACAAACGNGTCGCAGAGATTACTCAAGAAATCCAAGATGGCGCAATGGCCTTCCTTTTTGCAGAGTATCGCATTTTGGCAGGATTTGTNGTAGTNGTNGCAGGTCTACTATACTGGGACAGTGGTGATATTTACACCCCGGGTGCATTCCTTGCTGGAGCNGCTGCNAGNGTNCTTGCNGGATTNTNNGGCATGCGTGCNGCAACAAGNGCAAANGGNCGAACCGCCATGGCTGCGAAGTCNGGTGGNCANCCANNNGCATTNGAGGTNTCTTACAACGGTGGTGCNGTGATGGGGCTATCCGTTGGAGGATTGGGCCTCNTAGGNATCTCTCTCGTAGCTTATTGGTTGGGAACTGGTGAGTCGAATCACATTGAGAGCGCAGCAGGATTTGGCATGGGTGCCTCTTCCATTGCACTCTTCGCACGTGTAGGTGGTGGAATTTACACCAAGGCCGCNGATGTAGGCGCTGATCTTGTNGGAAAGGTTGAGGCNGGTATTCCNGAAGATGACCCACGGAACCCNGGTGTNATNGCAGACAACGTTGGTGACAACGTCGGTGACGTCGCTGGAATGGGTGCAGACATCTTCGAGTCATTCGTTGGTTCAATTATTGCTGCCATGGTCATTGCCAATGGCACTGANTTCGCCGGCACCCCTGAAGATTACATGCTATTGCCGATTCTGCTAGGTCTCGTNGGATATATCGCATCCTTGATTGGCGTATTCTCNATGACCTTCATGAAGGGNATGAAGGACCCAGCTGCAGCATTGCGCAACACCACATTCATCGCTGCNATCCTNTTCTGGGNAGGCGGTTACTTTGCNATCGATTACTTTGATCTCGCGGTTGAGGCNAATGTTATGCAGGCNGTCATTCTTGGTAGCGTCGTTGGGATTCTCATTGGTCTCGTAACAGAGTACTANACNGGTATTGAGCCTGTGATGGGAATCAAGACCCATGCAATCCCTCACATTGGTGAGATGAGTAAGACCGGTCCGGCGACCAACGCTATTGCCGGNCTATCTGTAGGNATGATGTCNACCTTTATNCCAATCNTACTNATTGCNGCNGGAATCTTTGGNGCATTCAAGATTGGTGGAGATGATTNCGGNTTGTACAATATNGCAATNGCNGCACTTGGNATGCTCGGAACNGTNGGNGTNACCATGACTGTAGATGCTTATGGCCCNGTTGCNGACAATGCAGGNGGNATTGCAGAGATGGGNGAACTTGGTTCGGATGTTCGTGANATNACNGATGCACTNGATTCCATTGGNAANACAACNGCTGCNGTNGGAAAGGGNTTCGCNATNGGTTCNGCTGCTNTNACTGCTCTTGCACTCTTCGCAGCATACAAAACCGCGGTAGAGAAAAACATGACAGAAGCCCTAGATCTAAGCCTAGGCAATCCTGAGGTTGTGATTGGTCTCCTAATTGGCGGTGCTCTGCCATTCGTTGTCGCTGCAATGACAATGACCAGTGTGGGCAAGGCTGCAGGAGAAATGGTTGAAGAGATTCGACGACAATTCCGTGAAATACCTGGCCTTCTTGAAGGTAAGGAGGGTGCCAAACCCGATTCACAAAAGTGCGTGGATATTTCAACAAAGGCAGCGCTCAAGGAAATGGTCGCCCCCGGTGTTGTTGCAGTCGCTGCACCTGTGGTAGTCGGCTATCTGCTAGGTGCCTCTGCACTCGGAGGCATGCTCGCTGGCTCTTTGGTAACCGGTGTTCTCCTCGCTCTATTCATGGCAAATGCCGGTGGGGCATGGGACAACGCAAAGAAGGCGATTGAGCAAGANCACATCCCTGGTGCAAAGAAGGGNGATGCTGCCCACGATGCNGCCGTGATCGGTGANACCATTGGTGACCCATTCAAGGACACAAGTGGTCCCGCACTCAANATTCTCATCAAATTGATGAGCATTGTTGCNGTGGTCATCGCCAGTGGTTTGGGCGATGGATACTTGTTCTGATTGGGCACACACTCAAGAATGAACNACACTCAGCGGTGCTCATGCGCGCACCGCTGATGGCCCTGCTGATGCTTAGCTTCAGCCTTGCAGGNTGCCTTGAGAGTGGGAATTCGCTTAACAATGGCCCAGGNGATCCNGATTTATCGNCTCCGGCTGAATGGCAAATTGGACAATGGTGGTTGTACACCTTCTCTACACCTGATTGGGAGGATGACTCTGCTCGCTTGGTCGTTGCCGAAGATGATGCAGAGGANGGCACAGCATACATGCTTGCGATATCCAGTGAGCGNGAAGCCAAGAGGCACGCTGTACTCAATCACAATCCATTCTTGGGTCGAATTACCCATGACAACCTTTCAGCCTATGAAAATGGGGCNCCTCAATCGGTTCTGAATTTCCCACTCGAGNTTGGAAAATCTTGGTCCTTCACTTTGTTCGGTATNGATTGGAACACNGAGGTTATTGGCNTTAACAACGGGAAGGCTAGTTTGTCTGCAACTTCTACTGANGGNCAAACGTTGANTTACTCATATGATGGCTGGGCTGGATTCCTCGGTTCACTGACTTGGTACGATTCTTCCNAGNTTTTGCAACTGCGGATGATGCTGACTGGAAGTGGAGATGGCCATACAGGGAATGTNTGGTTCATTCGAGCCGGCGATATTTTTGCTGATGAATGGGTACACGAATCCGGTGCACCCGAAGTGGAAATCACAGATTCATTCTTTGTTGGTGACCATCCCAGTCAGGGTCCATACGACCAAATGATCTACTGGCTTGATGCAGAGATGGGAGGTGGAGCAAGTAGTGGTTCATTGACACTCCGTGACCACAATTCTGCCTCCGCCTTGACACGACAATGGGGNTCTGGTGCCCAAGAGTCTGGAAATCTAGGNACCATCCCGTATCCCAGTGGAGATTATACCTTGACCATCACACAAACTGGAGATTCCTACATCCGATTGNTTGTTGCCGGNGGTTTGACCAATTCATGGGAACTNTGAGGGATTCAATGGGCACATTGGTCATGCTCCATGGGTTGACCGGTACGCCTGAAATGATTCGACCTTTGGCAGAAACCCTGTGCCCTCCCGGCTGGGATATCTTGTTGCCACAGGGCCCGTTTAGCCATCCCGAACGTGGGAGTGGATGGTGGATACGAGATGCCCCTCCTGAAACCCCTCTTGATGGAAAAACACTCACTCAAGTTGATGAGAGCCTGGCCTCACTCGTCACTCAAATGCCAACTGGACCGTTGATTGTTGGAGGGTTTAGCCAGGGGAGTGCATTGGCNCAAGAATTACTTTCGACGGTATTTGCACACAAAATTGCGGGCGTAATCGTCATTGGAGGNAAGAGTGCACGCCCGGTCGAACTTCGACTCTCACTTGATGGAGGTGAGCCCAAACGGATGGTTTCAATGCATGGTGAATCAGATCACATTGTACCGATGTGGCAGGCGGATCAAACCGTCGAAATTTTCCAAGAGGCGGGATGGGATGTAACGATTCTTCGNCATCACAAAGGACACATGGTGAACCTCGCCCAACAACAAGCATTGGTGGATTGGGTTCGAAGTACGGCTAAAATGGTAGACAACGGTTGATGAAGGACAACATCTTGCGGTATGTATGAGCGGGCGAGTAATGTCCATGCTGAATCGTGCAGATACTGATTTTTTCATTGTCAGTACCAATGTCTGTCCTTATTGTTTCAAGGCCAAGCGATATCTCGATGGCCACAAATTGTCTTGGTCAGAAGTCAATGTTCAGAATGATCGGGAATTGCGAATGGAATTCGTGGCCTTGACGGGCCACCGTACGGTCCCAATCGTCTTTGATGTCCGAGGTTCAGACCCAATCTTTGTNGGTGGTTCAGACAACTTAGAGGATTATCTCTAATCAAGNAGATTCAGTTGTTCCAAGAACTCGACGTGTTTCATCAGGGTCGATGAACATCACACAGAGGATGATAATNGACTCAAGTATTGCTCCGCAAATAATCAATGAAGAATAGTCAAATCGTTGCGAAAGAGGTTCGGTTAAGGCGTATCCAATCACAGCTGATAGATTCATCATTGCCATGTAGGCCGTGTATTGCGTCCCTCCAACTTCGGGCCAAGTGACTTTCATCATCAAAGAGAAGATGTTGATGTAAACCATACCCTGACAGAATGTGTGCATTGACCAAATTGAAACCAAGAATATTCGATTTTCCCATTTGGACTCTGTAAAACCCCAAATTATGCTGATTATTACCAGTGCCAAAGTAGAGTAAATAATGATTGATTTCCCACCAAATCGCTTCCCCAATTGTCCACCAACAATGTAACCGAGCATCAACACAAGTACCAACAAGCCACCCTTCGTNGCATTGAATCCTTCTTCACTCCAGCCCAATTCTTGGACAAANAGGATCGGNAACACAGGGACCAAAAAGTAGGACAATGATTTCGCTAGACTGAGCACAACCCCTAGTTGAGCAGAGCGTAGAGAAAANGCAGTTCGAATNTTCGATAGAATTTGGNCAAAGTTNCGTTCNACTTTTTGNTCATCTGACCACAAACCGACCTCNGACTTGTTCCATGGGAATCGAATATCTCCNGGNCGCTCCGTCATCANCAAGGGGACCATCATGATCAGCAAAAGAATTGGAATTTGNAGTAAAATNGCNCCNTTNATNCCNACGAAACCAATGATTGTACCAAGGCCNGCACCACCAATCATCCCGCCAACTAGTTTNGAACTNAACATGTAGCTGTTGACTTTTTCAAATTCATCAGGACGAAGAACATCGACAGCCAANGCATCGGTACTGACATCTTGCAGGGAAGTGAAGATATTGTACACAAGGAAAATACCAACAACGGCATTCAAGTTTGAAGTNGGATCTGGAATGAAAAGAATGAGTGAGAGAGTCAAGATCATTCCTGCTTCTGCGAACAAGATCCAAGGTCGCCGTCGCCCCATGGGNCGGTATTGATATCGATCGATTACCGGTCCCCACAAGAACTTGAACGTCCANGGCAGTGTACCCACCAACAAAAGCTTCGCAATCATCCCTGCAGAGACGCCCTCAACAGCAAGGAATGTCACAAAAGTCACNGTGATGAATGCCCAAGGAAGGCCTTGTGCGATGTACAATACACACAGCGTGATGACCCGGGATTGGTAACTCTCAACCAATGACTTNCCGGTGGATANAACAGTAGTTTCAGNCTTGTAATCTATTTCTTCATCTTCTTCNATGATGAATCCGAGTTGGAATTCATCTCTTCGAACNGTGATGAATCCCACGAGGCATAGTAAACCGATGAACCANGGTAAGAAGAACAGAATCGAGACTTCTCCGGTCCCCTGAACTGTTGATTCTCCATCATCCTCAACNACACCTGTTGTCGTTGCGTCCCAATCCCACCAAGCCATGGTGGCAATGATATCCANGCCGGTCTGCAAACCGGCTTCGACATTTGTCCTTCCNCCTGCCAATTGGTTGACAGTCGCAACCGAATCAGCTTGGGAATGCTTTGGCGTCTGTTCGCATGTATCTCCTTCTTCGTGAATATACTGGTGTTGTCCACGAAGCCAAGTTGCGGTATGGTTGTGCATGATGAAGTTGTAATGGTCTGAATTTCCCTTGGTATCATCAATCACCCGTACCCATTCTTCAGGATGGGATANGTTGGTATTGATCTCNTTGAGGTGNCCTTGGAACCACTCGGCATGGGTGATCATTTCATCTGTGACATCAAGTCCTTCATTTTCGTAATAGGACCAATCATCGACGGGGGATGTAAACATGTACAATGTCCAGAATTCCTCATCGCACCCTGACAGTTGACTAACCAAGGGTGTGGGGACCGGCCAATTCAGTGCAAACATATCGAGGTTGATGTACGTGACATTGACGTCCTCTGGAATATTTTCAACGAAATGTAGGCTTCCTTTACCGCCTCCTTCTGGGCTGTTGGCACCTTGCCATTCTTCGTAATCCCACCAGCCCAATTTCCAGGTATGTAGGGGCGTACCCTCCCATTGTGCGAAAGTACGTGCCAATTCCAANAGGGCNCCCGAACCNGTTCCATCATCNTAGGCACCAGTGTTCGTACACCCTGGGTAGGTTTGTCCAATCAAGGGNGGTGGNGAATAGCAGATGGCNTCATGATGTGCNCCAACAACTCGCCAGTCGTCCTCCAGTGTGCCGTTGATAGTGACGACGATATTCTCGCAATTATTGCATACCTCAGATGTGAACGGTTGCCGCTCTACTTCGTATCCCATGGATTCAAGTTCACTGGCAATCCAATTGCGGGCATTGATGTTTGCAGTAGAATCGATTTGGCGATAACCAAAATCCGCCATTGAAACCATGTTGTCGTATGCATTACTGCCTTCAGGCCAAACGGGAGGCNCTTCTTGTTGTACCTCAATCGGGACGATTTCTCCGGGCAAAAAGGCAGTCAGCAGCAGGGTCAGTACGAGTAGCACGGAGTGCTTCCCACTGCGAGACATCGCTTTTCCGAATCAGGTTATCATCTTGAGGCTTCGCCTCAAGCGAGCGCGCATACGCGAGGGTGAACCTGAAGGCCCTGAACCGGTTCGCAATACTATGGCAGACTGGGTTGTTCCAGAACACCGGACTCAACCGGTATGTCGAGGAGCAGACTTGAAACTCGAAATGGAGGCTCCGATAGACTCACCGATAGCAGCATGGTGGCTCACTCAAGCATCATGGATGGTACGCTTCCAAAACGGGCCTTTGATTCTCATTGACCCCTGGTGGCGAGATTTGTTTGCNGGNGATCGATGGGGNAAATTACTCGGCGAGTTTCCGTTGGAACCTGAAGAACATCCTGAACCAGATTTGATTCTGTGTACACATTGGCATGACGACCATATCTGCCCCGAATCGATACCNCGTCTGGCCGCACATTTTCCCAATGTACGTTTCGTCGTCCCAAATCGTTCTGTGGCTTTACTCACTGAATGGGGGATTGAGTCAAATCGAATCATCACNATGCGGGGTTCAGATTCGACCACAGTTGATGGGATCGAAATCCATGCAATCCCTGCCGCTCACGAAGAATTGGACATCAATGAGCANGGGGCTTTGTACCTCAGTTATGTGGTGAAGTTTGAGCAATCCACGATACTTCACATGGGAGATAGCCGACCCTATCATGGATGGCATCAGGCNTTGCAAAAGGCCTCAGAACACTACGATTTGGTCTTTGCATGTATCAATGGGAATGACAATTTACGCCACGACGAAGCCGTCGATTTAGCCTCGGTGTTGAACCCGAAGTTGATTGTGCCCATGCACTATGGTATGGACCCAGGTAATACTGTGGANCCACAAATCTTTGTGGACAATATTTTGCAAAGAGCTCCAGAACAGGACTTTGTGATTCCAGAGGTTGGAGGAAGGATNCTCATCGATTAAAAATTTNCTGTGCATAATTATATCCTTCAGGGTTNCCCACATCTATGTATTTCGTTTTTACAATAGTTGACGATAATTTTTGCTCTGAAGCCAACTTGCGCAATGTCGAAACTTCGCTGTTNTCGTNGNTCTNCCAGAACGCTTCAGTCCAAATCGCACGACCTGTGATTCGNAGTTNACCTATTGGGAAATTNTCATCTGGNNTTTTTCCNGCAATCNNNAGTATCTTTNTNCCTTGCATCTCGATNACCCGTCCTGTATCTCTGAGTTGTGACCCCCAAGGTGCCTCAACTTNTACCACAGCCAGNATTGTTTCACCNNCAAAGTTTGCCATNAGNTCNGCNGANGGATTTGCATCGATGAACATGACATCGGGCAATGCGACCAGACAAGAGCCNGCNCCNNTTATTTCTCTAGCGCATTTTACAGCATCCACAAGTCCCTTTGGTTCAGCCTGATGGNCGATTTTGACANCTCGATTNACCAGCGCCTCGTCGATGGCTGGCTTGTTGGGCGAAGAAACTACNACAATCTGTTCGAACCCTGCATTTTCGAGTTCNTGGATGGTATGCTCTAACATCGATATACCATTGACTTGGACCAACTCTTTACAGCCCAGTACAGCGTTTTCCGCCATTCGAGTTCCTAGGCCTGCCGCTGGAATCACAGCCCAGAGAGGCATGTCTGAGTCCGGCATGAACTCCGATGGCCATCAACGGAATTAACATACCCGTGAACTAGAGTCGGAATACATGCGCCGAGGTGCAGAGGCCATATTCTGTTCCATCCCAGCCCGTATTGGGATTTTGGGAAACCCTTCGGATGGGTACAATGGTCAATGTATTTCTTCACTTGCGCGCAATTGGCGTTCAAGTTGTATATTGACCCCTCACGAAAACCGCTGGGATTTCACGATTGACATCAGTTGTGGTGAAGAATCGTCGACGTTCAAATCGATGGCCAGTTTGGCTGAAAGTCCTCCTGACTTGAGTCATGATGGCCTTTCCAGATTGGTATTGGGTACTTTGATTCACTTCCAACAAGAGTGTGTCGCAAGCGGCTTGGCGATTGAGGCAAGTGGGTTCCAATTGAAGTTGGAAACTGACATCCCTCGGCAGGTGGGACTTGCCGGTTCGTCGGCAGTGATTACAGCGGTTCTACGTTGTTTACTTACTCACCATGGTCTCGGTACTGCACTACCACCACATGCGGTTGCAGACATGGTCCTGAAAGTTGAAACCGAGCGACTAAGCATCCATGGTGGTCTTCAAGATCGACTTCCTCAAGCCTACAATCAAATGCTTCACATGGATTTCCGTGAAGAATTAATGATTGGTCGTGGATGGGGTGCATATTCTCATTTGGATGAATCATTGTTACCGAAAATGTGGTTGGCGCATGGTGGAACGGGTGTCGAATCTGGAAAGATCCATGCAGATTTACCTGGTCGATGGGCTGAGCAGGAACCTGTGATGGTTCGGGTCATCAATGAATTGGCATGGTGCGCTCATCGAGGAAAAGAAGCATTGGTCGCTGGTGACATGGTGGCCTTGGCCACAGAAATCAATCGCAATTTCGATTTGCGAACAGAGCTGTTCGGTGAAGATGCTCTCGGAGAAAATCTCACCATGGTTCGATTGGCCAGAGAATTGGGTTCCTGTGCCAAGCAGCCAGGCTCAGGTGGCGCAATTATCGGAATCGTCCCCGACGACGAATTCATGGAGCGGGCAGCACCAGCATTTGCCGAGCATGGCTGGAAGTTGGTGCTCCTGGAGATGTAGGGATGCCGGAGAGTAGGATGAAAATAGCCTACGTCCATGATTCACCTTTGTTTGAACGATTGGATACAGATTATCGTAATCCCCATAAGCTCCTCGAATTGGGATTTACCGACGTGGTCTTGTCAGATCAAATGAGAGGTTGTTTATTTGGTATCACTCCAGAATTAATCGATGAAATCGAAGCGGTATCAGAACTCGGCTTGGGTGTCTGGCTGATGGATGATTTGTTCACATTGCCTGCAAATTCCAGTGCCGGCTGTCCTGGTTTAGAGGAAACTTGGTCCCTCACAGCCCAAGCCATCCGGGACGTCATTGAATCCTCTCCAGAAATTCGTGGATTGGTGTTTAGGTATGGGGAAAAATTCGAGAGTCAAGATTCAGAAATAAAGCGTGTCGGATTGTTCGATTGCCAATGTATCGATTGCTCTTCCATGGATGAACTCTCTCGCCGGAGAAAAGTCATCGAATTACTGGAATCGGTGNTTTGCCGTGAAGGAGGAAAGCGATGTATCCTANGACTATGGGATTTGACTGAAGAGGGTATACACGCCAATCGAATCCTGCAGTCCAAAGTGCTGTCAAAATGGGGGGGTGATCCTCGTTTCTTTGTTTCAATCAAACATACGATGACCGATTATTGGCGTCACCAACCTTGGAATCCATCCATGACTGAACCCGGGCCTGCTAGATTGGTTGAATTTCAGTGTGAACGTGAGTATGAATTCATCGGGATGATTCCAAATTGGATGGGTCCAGAATGGAGTCAAGGNCCCATTGAATGTGGTGAGTTTGGACGCACCGGGCTTGCCAATTCACGCCCAAATGATTGGGCAGGAAGTTGGATCATTCCGATNGGAGGTGGNTGGTCCAATCGCCATGTCAAACATTCACTTTGGGCTGACATGAATGTGCACGCTGCACTTGCACTGACAATAGATCCAGAACGTGATTCTAGCGATATTTTAGGTGAATGGATATCGAAAAATTCGCTGCCTACAGAATTACAATCACTATTGGAGAAGAGTCCAGAACTGATTCTACGTTTGCGATATTTGGATGTATGGAGGATTCTCAAAAATCAAACTTGGATGCCCTCNGAAAATTGGTTTCGAGACGATAACTTTGTTCCCGGAGCATGTGCGAAAATAGCCAATACAGTGGTTGAACAGGATAGGGGTGATCTCGTAAGATCCGAGCGTTCCTTGGCCACCGCAATGGCACGNAATCANCTCGTGGAGGCGGAGNCATTGCCGATTTGNGAGCANAGTGAATTTATTGTTGAGTCCTATCGATGGGCTTTGCANTTTGCTGAATGGACAGAAGTAACTTGGGATGTCTTACTGAATCAGGCTCCTTTGTCTCGGGATGAATGTAAAGTTCTGCTCGAACAACGTCTGCNTGAAGAACCTCTACCNCCNCTTTCGGTGATGGATTAAGTCATGCGACGGTTTCGGGTAATCATGGAGCGGGAACTGTTTGCTCGCCTCTGGGAAGAGGTTGACTTTGACGATCATCCACTCTCAGGTGGTCATCAACCNGAACCAGAAGGTGAAATCAGGGTCAAGATGACACCAAACAGCATCCGCTTAGAAGATAATCGCCTTTCGTTTTTGATTGGAGATGGCAATGATGCAGATTCCGTTCATCGTTGGGCNTCAAATGATGTTCGAATGAACGAAGGNCCTGTTCGAATGGGCGTTCATCGTTGGTCTATTTCCCCGCAGTGTTTCACTCCCGAATTGCGAAAATGGTTGATACAACAAATCGGTCAACCCAGAGTGATTGATGGGGAATCAGTCGAAGATTATCGTTCCCTTTTGGCAAACCTCCGTTCACTATTGGAGCCGATGCTACCAAGATGGACTTGGCATCTTGAAGTAGACAACAAGACGGATCGAATGGGATGGTATATTCGGGCTCCTGAATCATGGTGCAGTTTGTTCACAATCTTTGTTGGCCTTGGGTGGAATTCCCAGATTTCAGCCCGAGGTTTTCTCTTGTTTGAACGAGCACCTCCAGGTGAATTGGATCGACCTGATGAGGCGGAAGCCAACCGGTTGGACGGACTGCGAACTGTTGCGCTTTGCAATGGTCACAGGGGAGCACTATCACATCTGGCCAATAACATGGAGTGGGCTTCCAGCCCTAAGGGTTTCAAATTGAGTCTCCCAGGTGATGTGGANTTGTGGCCACCTTCAATGGGGCGTTGGCCGTTGTTACATGGTCGTTCATCATCGATGGAAGATATCGAGGATTGGGCTGTCAAAATCGTCGAGGAATTACNGCCGGCNATNTCTACATTATCAACAACAATTGATGGAATTAGTTGGCATTGACAACTAGGCCTTCATCATCATAGTCCCAATCCAAGACATCCCACCCGACAGCTTTGCATGATTCAATCACTGTCTCTTGTCGTTGAGGTGCGGTGAGTAGAGCAACACAACCTCCGCCTCCAGCACCGAGTGCTTTCCAAGCCACAACATCCCGATTTTCNATCAGNGGNTCNACGACATGTTTGAACGGNTCATGTAGAGCAGGGTCCAATGCATCTACACCAGCACAGACTTCGTGCAAGGCTTCGACAATGAGGTCACGNCGATCTTGNTCGAGTCCCTTTGACATCTTTCTAGCAGCCATACGAATGGTCATCAAACCATCGATTACACTGGCNTCTTTTTCTGCGTATTTCGCCCAAATTGAATCNTGAAGTTCTCCACTAACATGNGGGATTTTGCTGTTGACAACAATGAGGTGTTTTTGNAACCAAAAGCGGACACTTCTGGGGGGGTCGAACGGCATTTCCTCAACAGAATCACCAATGAACATNAGGTGATTGAAGCCACCATATTTTGCNGCCCACTGGTCTTGCCGNCCTCCNGTATTTCCAAGCAATGCTTCAAATTGATAGGCGGCTTCTTCAGCATTTTCTGAACCTTTGATNGCAGCCATCAANNCCACATTGATCGCACCAGTGGTTCCCAATCCTGAGCCCACNGGTGCATCGCATCGATAATTGACAGAGAGTTTGCCTCCGGCATCGATTTCGAGAGACGCATGCGCGTGAATGTTGATGGCCACATTGACCACTTCACCTCCCATGTCGTGTGTATATGGTGGGACGTCGGTCCATCCACCTGCAAGGTCCAATCGAACCGGTGCACGAGCCTCGATACGTTTCATCGATACCACCGAAGGACAGGGGTCACTTCATTCCTCCGACAGATGTGTGATTGCATCAACGATGATGGCTTTCGAACGCTCAAGGATCATCTTTCTCCACTTGAGTGAACGAGGATTGAATGCATCTAGCATTTCTCGCCTTTCCTTGCTGGAGAGTAGCCTGAGTGGAGGCTTCCCACTCCATTGTGTCAAGCGATTCTCCGCCCGAGCCAAACGCAAGAGTGGAATTGGTTTGATGGTCCCAAACTCTTGCGTGATACTGGTCCAATCTTTTTCTGGAAATCGTGCTTCGATTCCCGCTTGGATACCACCTCGAATTTTGTATGCCACTCCTTTCTTTGGGTCGAGTGGCTGTATCCGAGACCCATATCGATGCTTCAGTATAGCCTCGTCGACATCTTCACCAACAAGTAGGGAATCGACACCGAAGGGACCCAACCCCGTGTGAAAATCAATCCAAACAATTTGCTGAACATTGGTCAAGTTCCGCTCACACCATCCAATGAAATTTCGACTCGCCTCAGCCATTTTCCCACCACCATATTGAAGAGATTTAGGTCGGGTATACTGTCCTTCTTGCACCGCTTGTTTGGCATTGGGGAATCCCAATTTAAGCGAATGCCAAGCTGCTCGAATCGTGAAATATTCACGTCCACCTTGCATCTTCCTCGGATTTAGAAGATGATCCAATCGAGCGTAATTTTCAGGCTCCCCTTCGTATGGTTCCCCCGGTGGTAAAAAATTTCGATTGAGGTCGGCATTGTCTTCATTCACTCTACGCAACCATGCCATTCCCCATGGATTGATGATGTGGGCAAAAGCAATCGCACAATCATTTGGAAGAACCAATTGTTTCTTTCTCAATCCATCCAGAATATGTACGGCTGCCGCAGAACCAGGAAACCCTTCGACACCATGGACGCCAGAGGTATGTAGGATCAACTTNGTCGCATCTTTGGCTCCAAACCANATATAATCGGTAGACAGTATTTCGTCATGGGGTCCTTTTTTCGAGATTGGAACTGATTCAATATCCAAATCCATNCGCTCTGCCCGGTCAAGGAACTGCTGACGTGCAGTAACATATTCAGAAGCAAAGCAACGCTGAACATCAGCCTCCTCAAGCATATGTGTACCTCAATTAAATCGCCAAGTTGCGATCGATTTCGCGTTGAGCTTTGCTGGCCAACCTGACTTCGAAATCCGAGGTTTAGTGGTTTCGTTCTCTAACAAGTCACAGCCACGAACGTTGAACAATGGAAGGTCGGTTTCGATTCTTCCTTCCCAAGTCTGGTTCGTGGGGTTGTACAGTCGAATCACATTGCCATTACCATCAGCAGCTGGTTTGAAGCAGGCGATGATTGGCATGGGTCCATCCCCCACCAGTCGAATGGCTTGCATTCTTTGACCTCGAGTACCTGATGTACATACTTCATCGAATTCTCCATCCAGCTGAGGTTTGGGTAGTGCTGAAATGATACTTGCCTGACAGGCAAAAGTCTCAGCGATTTGATGGATATTCGCCTCAGCCCAATCGTCTTCGTAGGCCAACAATGCCCAGCGCGTGCAAATCGATCCCTTACACTGTGCACCGGGTGCCGCAAACACGGGTCCGGCTCGATTGCGACGGCTGGCGAATCCATCTCGNCTCAGGTAGCCAGTAGATCTCAACAGGGTGACTGCCAATGTTGTTCCTCCTTCACCAGTAATCGCCTCATACTCATTGGAACCAGGACAGAACAGAGCAATGCCTCCTCCACTTTCCTCTACCATCAGTAAGTCACTGAAGTGCTGTGTAGGTACATGTGGTTGTTCCCAGTCGCCAAGATGCGGCCAATTCGCAGGTCGCTCAATAACATCGAAAGCGGCTCCAGCATGGACCTTCTTTGCATCAACACCCGTCGGCACATGCAATCGTAGACGGTGATCTTCGCAGGCATTGTTCACCCAAGTTTCGACTTCGACCATCGCATGACCGCTTCGCAGTGTGATGTAGTGGTCAATCGTATTCCACTCCATTTCATCACTACGAGTTTGTGTTGAATCATTGAATCTACTAGGCAATGCCCATGCAATATGCAATCGAACCGTGGCTGTCCAGTCATCTTGCTGTTCTATGGTTAGGTACACTTGGCGATTGGATTCATCCATGTCTGCGATCCGTGAATCAGTGGCCAAAACGCGTTCCTGCATTTTGTCTCCTCGTCCAGCTGCTTGTGGCACAGGGTGGCCGCCCGCAGACCAGTCATAGGAATCACCAGCATCTTCAGAATCCTCAAGTCTTCCAGCACCAATGATGTGGCGACCTGTCGAGTGATCCATAACATCAAAGCGTCCATCAGCACGGAACAAAACACGAACCAAACCATTGTCCATCCAATCGGTACGTCCAAATTCTCCACCGAGATTGACTGGCTCAGAGGGCAAGGAATAGCTACCACGACCAGGCAAGATGTGTGCTACCGACAAACCTGGTGGTAACCGATGAACATGAATTCGGCCAACAACTCTTGGGAGTTCGACATTTGCAACGCGGTCGTAATGGACATGTAAGCCCCATGACTTGGGTGTAATGCTCAGACCCGATGTATGAATCATGCAATCCCCTGCGGGAGCGGCCATCTCGATTTTTACTGGCAATCCATGGTCTAGCCAGCATCTGAATTTGGGTACAGCCAGATCAATCATCAATGAACCTGACCAAGCCTTCGCCAACGGATTGTGAAGCAAAACTGGAACAGCATCTCGATCTTCATGAGACAAGTCCATCTGTTCACGCAACTCCAATCTCAAATCATCTTCAAGCATGGTACAAATCTGATCGGCGTGCTTGAATCGAACGTCCATATCATCATGTGTCTCATCTACACTGCATCCACAGATGTCATCATGTGGGTGATTTCGAAGTATTTCCCTCCATGCCAAATCCAATCTTTCACCGCGGAATCGTCCACCATGTGCGCAAGAGATTGCACTCAATTGTTCGATACGGTCGCGAAGCACACGCATGGTTTGGTCATTGGCGCGCTTGAGGTACAATCTGGCGCTGAATACACCAGAGAGAATATTACGGTCCCATCCAGAATGCAACTCACCTTGATAGCGGAACATTTTCTTCTTACCCAACCAGCCCTTTAGGGCCTCAATATACGCAGGGAATGAGGAATGCTCAAACTTGATTTTCCCATTGAAATTCTGGCTGGCTTTACCAATTAGCATTGGTAGAGTGGGTTGAGGATGAGTATGGTCGCTCCCTTGTCCAAACAGCAGGACATCAGGTTTCCAACCCATCGCCTCATGTTTGTCCAATAGTCGCTGCATCCGTTCCATTGCAGTATCCACATTCACATCTAAAGTGTCCTTTCTGTCAAGCGGTCTTTCCTCAAAACCCCAAGCCATGAGGTTTGGATAATCAGGAACTTGCTGAAGGGCCAACACCTTGGTTTTACCATCGCTAGCATACCAATTGAATACACCGCCAGCTTCCTGAATCCAGGGTCCTGCACCCCGGGTAAATATGAACGAATCAAGCCCTGCGCCCTTGAGAATTGCAGGCAATTGTGCGACGTGTCCGAAGGGGTCTGGCACGTAACCAACTTCTGATCTTCCACCCCATCGCTTTGCTGTCCGATCACCCATCAGCAGGTTGCGCACCAGGGCTTCTCCTCCTACGATGAATTCATCCGGCAAGACATACCATGGTCCGATATTCAAACGCCCTTTCTTGACTAATTTTTCAATTCGTCCCGCATTTTCTGGCTTCACTTCAAGATAATCTTCCAAGACGATGGTTTGCCCATCTAACTCAAAGGATGGATATGCTGTTGGATTGTTCTCCATCAAATCGAGTAAGTCATCGACCAATTCGACCAAACGGTAACGGTACTTCTGGAATGGTAAGTACCAGGCTCGATCCCAATGTGTATGAGGGACAATGTGCCCGGTTAATGGTGCATCTTTCAATCGACCCGTCTTGGCCTTGGAGAGTTTAGGATATCTACTACCTTCCGCTGCTTCTTTGGGCAAAGGCTCAATTTCAGGCAAAGGCTCTTCCTCCTCCTGATCTTCAGGTTCTTCCCACTTGTCATTTTCAGTTGCAGCAATCCGTTCCTCTTCTTCAGCCTTGATTTCAGCAGCTTCTTTTGCAGCCAATTCTTCAGCGTCGACAATGACTTCTTTTTCTTGTCCAGTCATTTTTGCTAAAGCCGAATTAAATGAAGTCGCTTCAGTCTCTTCTTCATCGCTTGTCTGTGGTTCTAAGGTCGTCGCAGGAGGTCCTCGACTCGGTGGTCCTCGGCGACTCGGTGGTCCTCGTGAAGGGGGTCCTCTCTTTGATGGCTCATGAGATTCAGGTGTTTCAACAGATTCCACTACCTCGCTTTCTTCAGGTGGACTTTCGGGTTCTACTTTCGCAAAGGCTTCTGGTGGAGGGCTTCGCTTTGGTGGTCCTGATGGAGGTCCAGAAGGTGGTCCTGATGGGGGTCCAGAAGGTGGTCCAGACGGGGGTCCACTTGCAGGTCCTCGGCTGGGAGGCCCACGTTTTGGAGGCCCTCGTGAAGGGGGCCCCCGGGAGGGTGGCCCACGCGGTGTTTCATCGCCACTCGCATCCTCTTCATCTGGGGTGTCTGGGTCAGCCATGGCGCTGCAAGGTCTGGGCCCACCTATCAAATTGATTCAGACGCAAGGAGAGATTCCAATTTGGCATTTGCCTCTCCCAAAGGGAGAGATCCGTCCATTTTTGCACCAGGGTACTGTAATGCAGCGGCGACTCCAATTAGCAGAGATTCATGAGGTAAATCATACTCTTGACAAAGATGAATTGGCCCCAATAATCTTTCAAATCGGCCCAACTTTCTGATCGGATCACGGGCATTTCTTTCGATAGGATCCCGAATGGTCTTGTCTTGATACTTTGCAAGTGCTCGTTCACACCATTCTCTTTGTTCAGCAGGTTCGAAGCCATATGCAGCCACCAATGCGGCGGAAGATTCCTGTCCCGCTTGCAGAGCTATGGCTGAAATTCTAGCATCATTTGCAGCATCTGCAAGCCATTCATAGCCAGCCAAATATCCTAGATAACAGACCATGGCATTGACACAATTGTATGTGAATAGTTTCCTGGTTAATTCCCGCTCGAAATCAGGCATTTTTTCAAAGCCTTGTATCGTAAAATCAGTTTTCAGCACATCGCCATCAAGTGGTAAGGTCCAATGGTCTTGAATCTGGACCGTGAGTGGATGTTGTGTGTTCAATGGTTCGATGCATGAACGCAGGACTTGGGCTTGTGCAATGCCCAATTTTTCTACAATCAATTTCGCTTGTTTTTCTGTCGAATTCTGCATCAATGCCTCCCGTACGGCAAACGCTGGCCGGGGATGATTTTCTGCCAAAATCAAATCCAACATCCCGTCTTCCAATCGTTTGCAGAGTGGTACACAGATTTCTTCTGCCCAATTCAGTAAATGGGTCGCACCCATCGATGTTAGAATCAAGTCAGCACGGGCGAGAATTGACTCAAGGTTTTCTGAAGTGTGGAACACCCCCTCAGCTTGAATCCATTCGGTTTCCTCAGTTGAAAGATTGAATGTCCTCCAGCCTCCATTTTGGCGCAATGCCTTGACTGATTCAAGATGTGCATCAACCAATGCGAATGTCCAACCTGCGCGAGACAATAGTTGAGCCAAAAATCCTCGGCCCACTTTCCCTGCACCGAAAATGACAGCATGTGGCGAGCGTTGAGCCAATTTTGCAATTCCAAGAGCACTCACTTCCGAACCTGCCTTGAATATCGAATTTCTTCGCTTTACCAATGAAGAGTCCATGGCTAAACCTCCTCCAATCCACAATTTACCTTCAGGAAATTTTTGTCTCAAAGTGTTTACTTCAGCATCTCGTATGTCTTGTGCTGAATCAAATCCAGCAGAGGTTACACTGTACGACAGAGACGGTAAAGTGCCTAGAGGTGGCAACCAACTGAGACCTTGTACGGGTTCTACCCCGACCATGCCCACATGCTCACTGGTATTGGCCAAATTGAATGTCACACCTTCTGGGACGGAAAGGCCGAGAACACCAGCGGTCAGGTCATCGCACCCACAGATTACTTCAACACCTTCGGGGATTCCAGAAAATTCGGATCCTTGTTTACTGACCAAACCGATGACTTCCTCGGGCAG
>NZXM01000014.1 GCA_002701965.1 Methanobacteriota archaeon
TGTACTGAGGATTCGTTCCATTGTCCAATTTTCAGCAAACTGACGAATTGGGCTGGTACCAAGAAATGCACTAGCCTGAATCTTCATCTCATGCTTGGCTTGTAAATCCACGAGTGGTTCAATATCGGAAACAACGGTTCTCACGGCACAACCTGGTCGGATTTGGTAATCATTGTCTGAAATGTGGGAAAGCATCGCATCGATATGATTGACGTGAAAGGGGCCTGCACCAGGTAAGCCCAAGTCTACCTTTTGGACACCCAACCGCTCCATGTAAGTCAAAAGTTCGATTTTTTCTTCAATGGTCGGATTTCGAGCACTAGGGCTTTGCAGTCCATCCCGCAACGTTTCATCATCAAACCAAATTTCATGAGGATGATTTGAGGCATTTCGCTTGAATTCGTAATCAACGACGTTCCAATCAAAAATTAGGTCACTTTCCTGCATTTCTCCCCACCTCCACATGACGGGCACCACCCGAAGGGGTGGTGGGGTGTATCAATCCGACGCTACCGAGGGCTCGGAACTAGACTTTCTGCGAAAAATCTTCGAGAGAATATTCAGCATGATCAATACAAGGAACATGATCGTCAATTCCGGACTGAATAAAACACTGACCAGTGAAACGAAAATCAACGCCAAATAGGACAGTGAAATGTAGAATGAACGGGCAGCTGAAGGTATTCTGCCCTTTTCATCTAGAGGTTGATTGACGTTGATTGAAATGACTGACTGGTTGTACCAAATTCCCAACAATAGTACAATCAGCGTATACAAGTAAGCAGATAGTTCTCCGACCTCAGATGGATTGAGCCAAGGCATTGCAGCGATTCCAATCAAGATAAGGGCATACACACGCATCTCGGTCAGTGTTCGTCGGGGACCGTGAACCCAAGGCATCATTGGAATCCCTGCCGCCTTGTATTGGTCACTGCGATACAGTGCAAGGGCCCAGAAGTGTGGAGGTGTCCACAAAAATATCAGAGAAAACATCAGCCATGGGAGGGGGCTACCCAAATCGAATGGATTGGCGATAGAAACTGCATCTCCCATGGCAGCCGCCCAACCAACCAAGGGTGGTGTTGCTCCGGCCGCTCCTCCGATGACAATATTTTGGACACTGGTTCGCTTTAACCAAAGCGTGTAGATAAAGACATAGAATAGAATACTGAAGACGGCCCAGAATGCGGCGACTTCATTCGCGAAATGAATCAGCCATGCAGTACCAGAAATCGACAAAATTAGTGCCCAAAGGAGGCCCGCTTTGGGCGTGATTGCACCTCTGGCAATGGCACGACCTGCCGTTCTTTGCATCGTCGGATCGATGTCTCGATCAATTACATTGTTGAAGGTGTGGGCGCCCCCGGCTGTCAGGTATCCTCCAACAAAGACGACTGCCATGGTTTCAGTAGTCTGAACGAAATCGAATCCTGTTCTTTCAGCAATATTCCATTGAATCAAATCGTGGACCAAAATGGCACACATTGCTGTGACTTGTAGAAGAGAAAGTACGCCGGGCTTCATCAACTGAAACCAATCGGAGAGCGTCGCTTTGGCGGCCGCCTCTGATTCGCCCATGAAACAAGGCGGATGAATCCAATCTATGAATGACGCCCTTACAGGGCGTCGTTACGTCAGGTTTAGTCCTCGTGAGGATCTACGTCGATAGGAATCAGGTGTTGCTCATATTCTAGAAGAGCAATCTTGAGAGGATCGAGGACGAATCGTACATTGGCTTCGTCAACTCCGTACAGGGAGATTAACTCTTCACGGAACTCTTCACGCAACTTTTGCTCACTGACATACAGCGGTGCTCCCATGCTAATTTGGAGTGCTCTCGCACCAATGATTCGAGCCTTCTCAAAGCGTGTGTGTGGACGGACGGGTTTAACCATATGATTCACCATCAGCAGTTCGCTGCGACTCCGCGACCTGCCCGGGTGTGATAAGTCCATCGGGAGCCCCGTAGGGGCTGATTTCACTCCTCCTCGACCCAATCAGCAGCGAAAACCGCGTTTCGAGCCAACACAGTGGCAAATCCAATGCAAAGGAATGCGAATGTTGCAAACATCAGGTGCATCAGAGACAAAATCCGCTCATAATCATCAAAGGTCAGAACATATGCAGCACCGAGTAGTATGTTTAGCATGTAAAATACAACACCTGTGTTCAACACCCTACGGATGGTGCCTGGTTCCATGCTACGAATATTCCATAGCAACCAAGCACCAACGACAACCACGAAAATCCGGTGTCCATAGGCAAGGTTGGAGGCATTTGTAACCAACAAACTTCCGTTACACAGGGGCCAAGCCTCTAGAGACCCGACGTTACAAGCTAGATTTTGTCCAGAAGTGGTGGACACGAAAGCACCGAAGATGAGGACCGCCAAGGTGGACAAACTCAAATCATACAACCTCGGTAAAATCCGAGCACTCTCTGTTGAATCTAATTGCATCCACTCGGGTAAAGCGCCTTCGGCATCCATCCATCTAATCCATGCCCAAAAGAGTGAGATAGCCAAGAACATTGACCCCGCGAGATGTGCTGCAACTGACCATGGGACATTGTCGTACATCACGGTAATCATCCCAATNGTACCTTGGATAATCACGAGGGNCAAGGCAAGGTTTGCAGCCTTGAACACAGTTGGCATTTCACGGCGNCTNTTGAACGCCAAGAAACACTGAACAATGCAAAGAGGGCCAAGGATCATCCCAGTCACAAATCGGTGAAACCATTCGAGAAAAATTTCCCACACNGTATANCGATAATCCGCTCCGCGGGAATCAATTTCATCGGGGTTTTCCGCCCACCAAGCTTCTTGTTCGGNCTCGGAAACATCAAATCCCCANGTACCAAAACATTGTGGCCAATCCGGACANGATTCACCCGCATCATAAATNCGNATACTTCCNCCCAGTACCACAGCAACCATGGTGATGAGAAACAGAATAAAGGGTAGATGATGCAGTCTCCACCATTTCGAATTNTCTGTCATGAACAATCACCGCAGGATACTCANTCTGCATCTTCTTCCTCAGAAGCTTCGACATGTTCTTTGTCGGATTCATTGGCCCAATCTCGCTGCCATTCTGCGTCAACAGCACCACCTGACCATTCACCCTCAATCATGATCTCTTCAACCTCGAAGTCTTCNCGCCAAATGGGTTCTCCCTTGGAACCTGAAACAACCAGTTTGTTGGTCTTCTTGTCCAAGGCCNTACGAATCAATTTGATTCCGCGTGTGACCGGAAGTAAGTGNCCCACAGGCGTACCTGGGGTCACGATTGGATTGTTTGCAGTACAGATGAAAATCCCACGAGCAGGAGAAAGAATATCTGCGCTTTCAGTGGGTCGTTGAGGATCGACAATCCGGCCGATTACTTCACCTTCTTCAACGAAAGAACCNCGGCTGACAAATAAATCGACCAAACCTCCTTCATCAGCACGGACCCATGTAGAACCACTTGCAAGCAANCGGAATTTCGGGCGTGCTGCATTGCCTGGAATCACATGCAGACTGCGCAATACATTCAGAATCCCATGAATGGCAATTTGTACAGCCTCGTGATCAGCCAGATTGGCTCCACCGCCTTCGTAGGTGAGCGAACCGATGTTAAGGTCAACAGCAGAGCGGCGCATCGAACCCTTTGGGCCCTTGGAATCTAGAATCACTTCAATNCCAAATGCCCGAGCAATGCGATTGCTAGGGGGATGAGCAAGGTCAGCGCGGACTTGTGGAAGGTTGTCTCGACCTCTTGCTGCGGTGTGCAAATCAATNAGAAAATCTGAACCNGTAATCAGTTCATCCAGAACGCGATTGGCAACTCGTCCAGTAGTTGANCCCGTCTCNGAACCGGGGAACTCACGGTTGAGATCTCGCCCATCGGGGAAGTATCTGCGCTGTCGNGCTAAACCNGGTGGGTTCAATACAGGGGCCAATCGAATGGTGCCTGCCATCACCTCTGGGTCCAGCGGGCGTCCTGGGTCAGTAAACACGTTTTGTGAAAGTAGACTCGTGGCCACCTGCCCAACCATCTCATCCCCATGAACACCTCCGGTGATGGTAATGGTCGGTCCGGGACGATTTCCATGAATGANGGTCACAGGGGTATGCCATGGATCNCCCAATTTGACATCGAGCAATGGNAGTTCTACTTGCCGAATNGTGCCGGGTTTAATCCGTTTACCAAAGAAACGGTGTTGCTTGGCGCCCATCAATCGATCCCATTCTGGGCGTGCAGCTTCGTGTGCATCCAGGGCCTTTTCGATTTCACGGCGCCTTTTTGGAGGNATCTGGTTACTAACCTTGAGCGTTTTTTTCCGCTTAGATTTACCAGATTTCTGTGTCTTCTTGCCGTTTTCAGGCATTGAATCANCCCTCCCTGTTCGACAGTTAATTTCTCGATAATGCCCTCCTCTTTCAATGAAACCGTCGGATGGACTCCGTAGGAGTTATTTCGGCAGTGAATCCTCAAAGACGGTCGATTTCCAGCGTNCCCTATGGGCGAAGAGTGTGTGCAAANGAAACATGCGCCGAACAGCATTTGTTTCGGCTGCGGACCCGCCAATNCTGAAGGTTTGCAAATCAAATCATATCCAATTGAAAATGGACTGAAAATGACGTTTGAAACCGAGGACATGCATCAGGCATTTCCTGGAATGATCAATGGAGGCATCATTGGAACTTTGATGGATTGTCATGGGAACTGGACTGCGGCGATNGCGATTATGGAGTCTCGAAAAGANNCNGANCCACCCTGTACGGTAACGGCAAGATACTCAATCAAATTGAGNCGNCCCACNCCTCATGGNGTACCATTGGAAATCACCAGCCAGGTCGAATCNTTGGATGGTGATCGGGCNGAAATCAGCATGAAACTGATTGCAAATGGAGAACTTTGTGCTCAAGGCGATGGGTTATTCGTTGCAGTCAAGGAAGGTCATCCTGCNTGGCATCGTTGGCATTAAATGTNGGATCATGGAAGAATGAACCATCTTCCTGTTGCCACCACCAACGACCCTGAGGNTCGATGTAAGCAGTATGTCCTGTTGATTGATCATANACTCCACCTCCATCNAGGTGATTGTNATCNGGTACATGTATGGTTTCAGTTTGAACTGAAATGATTNCTACCGATTCTGAATNGTTTGAATCTTCTGAGGCATCATCTTCAGTCTCTTCTTCNTTAATTTCTCGAGCTCGTAATCGAATTGCGAGCATTNCAGTGAACACTGNAAGAATCACGATGGCNATCGCGACAATGAANGCNAGTAATGTGTTGACTCCGCCACCCCCTTTGGAAACAGAATTTTCGTTNTCTNANGAATCAATATCTANTNGTTCATCGGGAGGAACTTCNATTTCGAGNGACAACACTGATTGTAAATTCGCNCCATCNGTAACTCGAACAAACAATTCTGTATTGTTCCAATCTACCCACAATATCAANCCGTCTTCACGTAATGTACTCCAAGTCAAATTGTCACTGGACCATTCGATACTTGATGGNCCACTACCNAGNCCATCATCAATCATCAATTCAACAACCAATTTTGACACNGGAGNACGTGAGGCATTGAGTTGCTCANTGGAAAATATAGGAGCATTTCGATCAACTCGNATCCAAGTTGCATTCGCAGGNCCAATNTTCCCNGCCTGATCAACGGCACGGACCTCAAATGAATGGCGACCATCCATGAGCATCGTCAGATTGACCNGCGACTGATTTTCTGATACTGGGGCCCACAAACCTCCCGCCCATCTGACTTCATAATGTGAAATTCCAGACAAATCATCTACCACAGNGGGCCAATACATCGTGAGCTCATCAGCNTGNTCCCATNCATCCACTGGAATGATTTGAGGCGCAGGTGGTGGTGTCATGTCGGTCTCAATGCTCGCATTTGCCGTGACGAATCNCAATTGATAGGGTCCACCTGGCATTGATGGNTCCCAAGTGACTCGAATATGNTACAATAGCCCAACATTCTCAGAATCGTCGTTCAATGCAGAAACGGTNGTCCAGCGAATTTCATCATCGACANCACCNTGCCCAAGAGAAGNCGAACCATTTAGTACAGCAATCTCAAGATAGGCNCCTTCAGCACTCAATGCAATCGAGGTTTGGTTTCCTGAATCAATGACAATCGCATACCAATCGACAATGTCCAGCCCGATGAGACAACCGTCCAAGGTCAAGTTGGCATTGGCACCCAAATGATGTGCTGATGAACGAGTTGAGGCAGCATCNGATTCAAAGTCACCATCAGTTTGTGGGTCTTCACAACCAGGGAGGGTATCACCAGCCGGAGGGGGGCTGCTTGAATCGATTGTGAATGTTGAATTCGAAAAGCGGATATTGTTCGTTTCATCATCCTCAAAGTGTTCCTCACCAGAATCGATGACTAGAACAGTCCACCATACGCCGTCTATATCACCAACCAAATTCACCACTTGTGAATCAACTATGGTTGAACCACTCAANAGTGATGGGATTCGTGATTGTGAGAGNCGGATGTCTCCACTTCCCAAGTCTCGATCTTCAGAAAGCCAAATTTCTACATCGAAAGCCAAAGTCTCTTGTCCCAAATTTTCAGCAGCCCATTGAAGTGAAACAGTTTGACCNGGCTCGGCAGAAATCGGTGATTCGATCCACGAAGCAAGAAGGTCTCGGGCGGGTGCTGAAATTGTAAAAGATGGACTGGCAGCAACATTGTTTGATTCATCATCTTCCGCAACTTCAGACGATGTATCTACGATTACAACCCAGTGGAAATCACCAATATGTTGACCTGGAATCATGACGTTGCGCTCAATACTGATGGAAGAACCACTGGTCAAAGGATCAATACGGAAGCTATCCACCTGTGTATCATCCGTTCCAGCTTGAGCATCAATCGATAGCAAGAGTCGAACGTCAAAGGATGGGGCATCTGAACCCCCAGCATTGCTGAGATTGATGTATACGGTAGTGGATTGGCCACTGACTGCGTTATTGGTAAAATCAATTGAATTGATGATGATATCCGCTTGCTCAAGACAGAATTGTCCACTGGATGGTAAGGCATTGTTCCCTTCGTCCATTTCGGTAATCGAATTGTTTGGATCAGCAATAATTCCCCAATACCAGCAACCATCCGCTAGATTGGATGGGATGCCAAGATTGACCAAACCTGACCAAGCATTCCCTTGTGCAATCGTGCCTGTTACATCGGATCCGACCAAAACATCGTTTCCTGTCCCACTGATTGAGGCATCAGCGGAAAGATAGATGCTGTAATCAACATTGGTCGTNTCTTCCATTCCTGTGTTGGAAATTTGAACGGAAACTTGAGCGGTTCCTCCTCGAACTCCGGACGATGGGCCGGAAACAGATGTCGGGACAAGATCGGGTCCACAATCAATCACTGTCAATTGTGCAGTGCTTGTTGCAACAATGTTGTTGTTTTCATCCGACTCAGAAATATAGTCGCCATAATCCACATACAGTCCAACATAGTATGTGCCAGGGGTGATAGAAGGTGGTAAGGTTGCCAAAATACTCGTGTGGGTATAGGAAGGAACGTTGGCGGTTCCACTGGCATACCCCAGTGAAGTCCCCGTGTAGATTGCCGAAGCTGAATTCCCTGACGATACCAAGGCTTCATAGTAGTGTGAACCAGCATTGTCTGAGCCCAAATTGGTCACACTCAAAGTCACGTAAATATCGGAACCTTCGCAAACCTGACGATAGCCCGAGTCAACAGAAATCGAGGTGGCTTCCAAGTCAAAATCTGGAACTGTGATGTAGATTGAATTGCCAACTTCGATGTTGTTGGTCTCATCACCTTCTGATATTCGACTGGTTGAATCTACGATGATTCCGAAATAGTAGGTCCCTTGAGCCAAATTACTGGGAAGGTTTGCACTCATTGTTCCGCTACGATATGAGCCTCCTGAAATGCCACTGGCCTGTTGAGTCGAGCCTAATTTCGTATCACTTGTAGTAATTGTGGAATCGGTAGAGAGGTACATCTCCCAGTAGAACCACCCTGATGTATCATCTCCAGCATTGTCGATTCTCCAAGAGAGACTCACTTGNTGCCCTGACTGGCCCGTACTCGGCCCAGAAGGAGAGTCGGGGACCAAGTCTGCCGGTTCTTCGATATCGATNCGAGAATTTGAAGAAATGATGTTATTGGTTTCATCCAATTCACTGACAGTACCCCGGTTGTCTGCAATCATCCCAAGGTAGTGATAACCAGAGCTCATTCCAGTCGGAATGGTCACACTGTATTCGTAGCCTGACCTGTAAGATCCACCACTGATGGAACTCACACTGAATTCATCTACATATACATCGGATGTAGAAATCGTCGTATCAGTTGAGAGATACAATTTCCAATAAAACGAGCCAGAATAATCAGTTCCAACATTGTCAATTCGATATTGTACTGTNATGGTTTCACCCATGACAACTGATGANGAAGAAGTACCNACAGAGGTTGCCTCGATGTCTGGTAAATCCTCTTGTAAGGTGATTTGACCACATGTCCTGACATTGTTCGTTTCACTCGANTCATCAACATCAGAATTGACATCNAAGATGTAACCCCAGTAGTATGTNCCNGNATTCAGACTAGAAGGGATTCGAGTGCTACTGGAAAGAGAATCTGTACGATAATTTCCCGATGAGAGACTGGTTGAGTATTGATCACTACCGACTTGGGTATC
This sequence comes from Methanobacteriota archaeon, assembly GCA_002701965.1. GTDB lineage: Archaea > Thermoplasmatota > Poseidoniia > Poseidoniales > Thalassarchaeaceae > MGIIb-P. Next base: position 8,720 of record NZXM01000014.1, read on the forward strand.
GCTTGTTGTAATCGTGGAATCTGACGACAAAAACATGGCCCAATCGAACGAGCCCGTGGATTGACCGTAACTGTTGGATGCATCATTTTCATATTGAATCGAAATAGAAGAGTCGAGGTAATCTCCAATGGTACCTGTCGACGGTGTGGAACATGATGAAGAAGTCGTTCTAGGAACAAGATCTGCCAATTCATAGACCCGGACTCGACCTGAATCGTAATCATCATTGTTGCTTTCATCAGATTCACTGACTTGGCTATTAATATCGACAATCATCCCGACATAATAGTAATCACCTGTAATCGAGGATGGAATGGTGACAGATTTTGTTGAAGAACGTGAACTACCCGCGGAAATGCTGGATTGTGACCAAGTATCCAACTGAATGTCATTGGTTGTAATCGTGGTATCTGTTGAGAGATAAAGTCCCCATCTGAATGAACCAGAAGATGCATCACCTTCATTCTTGATTCGGGTNCTGATACTCTTGGAATCGCCAGCATCCGCCGTTGTCCAAGATGCTGAGAGATAGTCCACCGTCAAATCTGGACCACTTCGTCCACCTGTGTCCATCGAACCCTCGTCGTGACTCAATTCTCCCATATCCAGAGGTGGAGCCAAGGCCAGTAACATCGAAAAAAATGCCAACAGCACGGCGAATCGAATCGTGGTAGCCCTAGAGACCATGGTCGAACTCCGTAACGGCTGTTGGACCTATATGTTGTGGTGGGCCTGTAAGGCCCAATTTTTCGGTCAGATTGATGAATGGTGACGGAAAGGGCAAGACATGGACGATGAACTGGTTTTGCGGAAAATTGCAAACTCAGTGATTCTGACCATGTATGAAATTCCAGAACTCGATCACCTACAGGTTGAACAGTTACACGAGATTCCTCTCGGATTTCTTCGAAAAGATGCTACAAGGTTGCATGCGGTTTGTCGATACCGTAAAGGTATAGCAAAGTCGCAGATTTCCGGTCCAAAAGATGTCCGATGTGTAGATATTCATCCTGTTGCCTTGGAACATGAATTCCGTTTGTATGCTGCTTTCTTGCTATACCATGAATTCATACATGCTCTTGGCTTCACAGGGCATGATCGGAATTTTCGCCGACTAGAGGCTCTTTGGCCAAATACTACTGCAACGAAGATGGGGGAAATGTTCGGATTACACTTGCGCAGAAAGAGATTCAAATGGCTGTGGAGATGCCCACAATGTTCCAAAGAATATCCTAGAAACCGACGAGGGAATGGACGCTATCGATGTAGGGAATGTCGAGTTGTATTGATAGATGTCCCGGCTGAATCATGATGGACGAAGGGCTAAGCCCCAAGTCCCATTCCTCGATACATGCGATGGGTGCGATGGGCGGTTGCAATGGCCCTCTTTTCCCTGCTTTATTCTCCCATCGTCAGCGCTGATTTATCCATGGAAAATCAGTCATTGAATTTGGTCTGCTCGAATGATGTCTGTTCATTGTCGACTCAAGCAGTGGGAGACTCTATGCTCAGTGGTGAAGAGCGGGAAGCCAACCCAGCACAACCCGTGACCGTCGTTCTTGAATTCCGAATGAGCCCGGGTCAAACCACTGTGAGTTTACTTCCTGCAACCGTTGAATCGATGGAATTTGATTTGCGAATATCAGAAGATGGCTTGGGAATCACACGCCCGGATTTGTATGTTGAATTGATTCTAGGCCCCTCGACTAATGCATGGAACATTGAGCCACCAGCACCGGGCAATCAAGAACCATACATTTTGCAAAATGCCGATTTAGATCATTCTAAAGGACGAATTTTGGCAAATGGAGATGAGGTCTTTGTACGAATTTCATTCGATATAGACCAACCCGTCACTTGGGAATTGCATCTCGCGGGAGAATCCAAAATTGACCTATCGATTGAGTGGAGTATTGATTCTGTGGCTTCCAATTATGACGAACCATCGAGCTTCTCTGAACCTCGCTCAATTACTCTGATTGGCGTCAACACCGAAGGAGGGTTGATGGGTGCAGATGTGGATTGCTTTCGTTTTGATGTAGAATCTCAGTTGAGCTCCCTGACCGTGACCATATCATGGGACTCAGCACCCCTTGAAGTAGAACAATCCAATGTAATCCCTGAATTTTGGGACCGAGATGGTCGGGCGGAGAGTGAGCCAGAGATACGCACCAAATATGAAGGAAATCTTGTCGTTAATGATGTTCGATGGATGGAGCCCAGTGAAGGAGAACATACCCTTTGTTGGACGGGTATGAATGAACGATACCAAACGTACAGCTTTACTGGCTCCAAGACCATCTTGGGGGTTGGGAGTACCTCTCCTGAGGAATTCACCGGAGACGCCACTTGGGACACAGGAAGTTCTCAAGTCGGTCGAACCGAGTCTGCGAGTCAATCGAATGGTGCCGGGGTGATGACAATTGTCGCTGCGAGTATCTCTATTCTGTTTGCTTTAAGCGGTTATTTGATGAAATTATCATCAGTGTGGTTACCGCGATTCATGCTCCCACTTTCCATCCTAATGTTGCTGATTGGTGGAATCATTTCACCTGCGATTTCAATTTCAAATGAGTCACCAAATCCTGGTGAAATGACCTTTGATGAATTACTCGATAAGAGATTGAATCGTGTGTATCAGGGCGTAATCAACGATGATCAAGGAGAGTTTGGGCCCCAATGGTATGGCGGTTTCATGGGAATGAATGAAGGGGAACAACTGAACCTCATGCTCTCAATCAAGTCCTTCCACCCGATTGGAGATGGACGATGGCAAATTCAGGCTGAAGAATTGGAAGAAGTTGATTTGGATCGATTGGTCTTTGGAAAGTTGAATGATGGGCGTTTATCTGATGAAAATGAAGTTCGATTCATCTTACGTTCGGGCAGGCTACTTGCATTGGATTTACTGCTACTCGAGGCTTTACTGGTTGTCGACGATGAGCCACGCGGAGATGTCGTCCACATCCAATGGGATATGGTCTCAGACCCTGGAATGAGTTCGCTCAGTTCGCCTGCTTGGACCAGTCGACCCGATACGGTGACATCTGAAGAATGGCGAAAAGTCACAACTGCAGTAAAACCGGATTTGCTGTCTGTTTCCTTTTGTGATTGTGGTATTGATGCGATGGAACTCTCAATTCGTTCAAATCCTGTTACGGCGAATGACCTCATTACCCCGGGAGGGATTGAAACCTCAAACGGATTGATTCCATACGATTTTTGGGTAGCCGTGATGGGGTTCTGCGTATTGATCTCAGCTGCATTTGTTGAGAAAGAACGGAGGCAAAAAGGCATGGCCATGGCAAGAGATGTCTTGCGCTGACTACTCTTCTTCTTCGTCTGGGATTGTTGCCAACATTTCGTCTAACATGGCCCGCTCCTCTGAATCCAAGTCATGGTCTTGTAAGGCTTCGACAATACGGGCCAATTGCTTGTCTGACAGGCCCAATGGTCGTGCTGCACCGACAATCAAATCCATTTCAGCCTCGGAGACGTGATTGTCTTCCAAAGCGGATTCAATCGCAGCTCGAGTAGCCATCCGNGCNGCACTGCGTTCGGGAACTTGCAAAACCCTNGCAAGAGCACCCAACTCATTTCTCTCGTCCTCTGTCAGAATCCCATCTGCATAGGCCATTTCATAGGCATCGTAGAGAAGTTGTTGATATTTGTCAGGATGAAGGAGAACGTCGCGAATCAATCCATAATCGATACTGCTTCCATCATCCATATCTAGGCGAATAATCGATGAACGTACCTCTTTCAGTAGCATGTCTTTGATTCCATGACCGAGCAAGATGAATCCCAATGCAACGACTGCAGCACCTAACCACTGCATTACACCAACTTCAAAGAGACCACCGGGATTGAACAATTGATGTAGACCCATGGTAATCATTGCAGCGCCCAATGCGACCTCAAACCAATCGTTGATATCGGGTTCATCATCAAACATAGAGAGGCGAGATGCCAGTTCTTCTTCTACGCCTTCGCCTCTTGCCATCGAAGTGCCTTAACATCGTAGGGCTCTTCAGGCTTCCGCGGCTCTCCACCCGTATCCTTTTGGACGGTGGACACCGGTCAGATGCCATGGTCGACGAAGTCAGCGAACTCGACCTTCCCCAGAATGTCATTGATTTATTGGTCAATGAATGGAATATTACACGCCTTCACCCCCCTCAAGCTGAAGCCTTACCCATCGCCCTTTCGGGTGAGAATCTATTGTTGGCAATTCCGACTGCGAGTGGAAAAAGTTTGGTGGCCTACCTTGCAATTATTCAACGAATTCTTGTCGATAGGCCTGGGAGTCGCGCGTTCTATCTGGTTCCTCTCAAAGCGCTTGCATCAGAAAAGGTTGAGGAATTACGAGAAGCAGGAGAATCTCTAGGATTCACCGTCGGTATGGCAGTTGGAGATCGTTCTGGTGAAACTGTTTCGTTAGATCAAGCTGATGTGATTGTAGCGACCAGTGAGAAATTCGATTCATTGATGCGAAATCGTGATGGGTTTCTCAATCAGGTCAGTATTGTCGTCGCTGATGAAGTACATTTGATTCACGACCAAAGTCGTGGCCCAACCATGGAGGTCAATCTGGCCAGGGTCAAGCATGAGCGACCTGATGCGCAGATTATTGCTCTCTCGGCGACTGTTGGCAATGCCGATGAAATTGCTGATTGGCTCCAAGCCAAAAAAATCCAATCTGACTGGAGACCTGTCGTACTTCGTTATGGCACAGTATGTGAAGGATTGGTCGAACCTAGGATTCAAGTCGGACCCGATGTCGAGAAGATGGAATTACCACCTCCATTCACATTGGATGATGAAGGAGATAATTTGCGTAATGTTTTGAGCTCAACTGTCAAAGATGGCGGGCAAGTTCTGATTTTTCGCTCAACCCGAAGATACGCGGAGGGGAGTGCAACAAAGCTCGGCAAATGGTTCTCCAAACGAATGCAAAACTGGCAAGCCGAAACCGACTCTGCACCCATAGAATTTGATCTCGAAGACAGGATGGGGGTATTGGCAGAACTTGCCCGCGAAGTAGAGACAAGTGAAGAATCTACACTGATGGGAGAACGCCTCGCCGAGGCCTTGCGAGGTGGTGTTGCCTTCCATCATGCAGGATTGACAAGTCGACAGAGGCGCCTCATTGAGGAAGCGTTTCGAAATCGAATTCTGTTTGCAATTTGTGCAACTCCAACCCTCGCTGCAGGCGTAAACCTGCCTGCTCGTCGTGTGGTCGTCCGTGACTTGACACGCTGGGACGATGGACTCAGTCGCCCCCTACCAAGAATGGAGGTCCACCAAATGTTGGGTCGAGCTGGTCGACCCCGATATGACCCACTTGGAGATGCTTGGTTGATGGCTCGGCACTTGGAGCATGCCGATGAAATCGCCGAGATGTACTTCAACAACGACCCCGAAGATGTTGAATCTAAATTGGCAGCAGATCCTGCAATGCGAGTACATGTACTCGCCGCCATTGCCACAGGTGGACAAAGGGACAGAGATTCCTTAGGACGATTTTTCCAGCAAACCTTCCTCGGGTATGGAGTCGAAAACGATTGGTTGGAAGGACGAATCGATGGCATCATTTCTTGGTTGGCTGAGCATCGATTCATCGAACGAACTGGTGAAGACCAAGCGGTAGTAGAGCGACTTTCAGCAAGGAAGGCTGTCGAAATCGAAGAACAATGGGATGATGAAAAACCGCTTTGGGCCCAAAGTGCAGAAGCCGTAGAAGGAGTCGGTTTAGATGAATATATGGAACCAAAAAAACGGCCAAAACGACCTGCAGTCATAGGTTTTCAGACTGCAGGCGAGCTATCGACCTCACTCCCTGAAGAAATCATTCCAGATTCTCCAGCGATGACCTATATTGCCACACCATTTGGTGAACGTGTAAGCCGATTGTATCTAGATCCACTATCTGGATTGATTCTGAGAGAAGGTTTGCGGAAGGCGCGAAAAATTTTGTGTAGGATCATCGAGGATCGCTCAATTTCACCTTGGGCTTTGCTTCATTTGGTAGCCTCGACACCAGACTTCCCCCCACTATGGCCCTCTGGAAAACAAATGCAAATGATGACACAAAAAGCGAATGCTATGGCCGATCAAACCCTTCTTGAAAGCCATGAGTTGAATGCACTTGGTTACCTACCTGAATCAGAAAGTTTGGCCAAAAGTGCTTGGACACTGAATCAATGGATTGACGAAAGTACCCTGAGAGATATTGAGGGTGAACTGGGGGTCGCCCCTGGGGACTTGCGAGTACGGGTCGATCATGCGGATTGGTTGATGAATGCGGCACGGCAAATTTGTGCTAACGATGAAGAAACTGATCCCATTTTGCTAGATGCTGATGTTGAGTTAATCGAAATTCTCGATATCATGAGAAACCGAATTCCAAACGGTTGCAAAGAAGATTTGTTGTCACTGATTTCGATCCGAGGGGTTGGGCGTGTTCGTGCTCGAACCCTTGCAAATCACGGATATCGTACTCCTTTGGAAATCTGTAGAATTACCAAAAATGCTGCTCAAAAACTGGCCGATGAACGAGGTTGGAGCCCTCTGCTGGTCCAGAACATCATGCAAGCGGCTGAAAGGGCGATTCAGACGAAGAGGTGAATGCCGACCGATTGATGAGGGGGGGCCAACTCCCTACCAACATGTCCCGCATCCCTTACCCGTGCTGGGGCCTCAAGTTCACCGGACCGATTTCCAATTCAAATGACCTGATTGAGTTGATGACTCAATCTAGGGAAAATTCGCGTTGGTTACTTGTCGGTGGCCCTGCGGCAGTGAGTGAACGGCAACTCTGGACCGCATGGCTAGGCTTGGCATCCAGGTATGTTAGCGATACAATGCGAGCTAATTCAGAGGATGTGGAATTTATCCGATTGATTGCGGGAACACATCAAATTCGAATCGGATTTGAACGCGCAGGTATTGCAGAAGGGGATGAGATGGCATGGCTCATTCACCTACCAGAGTTTCCAACAGAATCGATACAAGAGATCACATGGCCAAATTTGGACAGACATGCACTTGACCAAGAAGCCCAGAGAATAATGACGGTTCTAAACGCAACCTTGCTACCTCATTTGCCCATGCCCCATACAGATACTGTAAAACGGCTTGAATTGGAAATCGAGGGNGAAAGTATCGATGATTACAACGCGATTGAGCGATCTGCATTGGCACATATCGCTTTGGCGGATTACAGTTGAAACCTGGGAGTAAAACGAAACTCCTTATTGCCTCGATGATTTGCCCAAAAACATGGCGAAGCACCATGGCTGGCGTCGATGCGACGAAGAAGGATGTGATATCCAATGCACACCNATGAATTTTGTCGATTTCGAAAGTAAGAGATACTGCTTATGGTGCTGGGTCAAGAAGAACAANCCGAACCATCCCGAATTGGACCAAATTGAGGANAAAGTCAGGGCAGAGGTCGAAGTATGGCGTTGTCAGAAATTCACNCGGGATGAGAATGGGTTNCCAAATGGCCCCGAATCCGTACGTACTCAGGGCAACCGAGTCCACAACCCTTGAGGTGAAACATTGGTCTCAGTAGAGGGGCTTGATGCTAAGCAATGGGATGAATTACAACCCATATATCAAGAATTTTTAGATCGAGAAATTGTTTCTGCTGAAGCTCTAGAGTCNTGGCTATTGGAACTCGGTCANTTNGATGCTTACGTCGGTGAAACCGGTTCAATGTTGTANGTGGACATGACATGTGATACNGAAAATGAAGAAGTTAAGCAAGCCTACCTCGATTTTGTCGAACAAGTTCAACCCGAACTTGCAAAGGTCGGCGATTCATTGAATCGAAAATTGGCTGAATCACCATATGCAGATGAATTAGACTCGGTCGAATACAATGTGTTGCTTCGAGATACTCGAATGGGAATNGCCATATTCCGCGAAGAAAATATTGNNCTNGGCACNGAATTNACAAAATTAGGNCAACGCTACAANGAGATNTGTGGTGCCATGACGGTGCAGTTTGATGGNGAAGAGCGGACAATGCAACAAATGGGNAAGTANCTACAGGTAAATGACCGNGAAGTCAGGGAAAGTGCCTACCGTGCTGTCGGNGAGCGTCGTTTTCAGGATGNAGAAGAAATTGATGAATTGTATGACAAGATGATTGCNNTNCGTCATCANGTTGCACAAAACGCAGGTTANGANAATTTCCGAGATTANACATTTGANTCNAAACGGCGATTTGATTACACACCNNANGATTGNGAAGCATTTCAAACNGCCATAGAGCAAATTTGNGTTCCANTAATGCGTGAAATCGATGGTGNACGACGTGATGCTTTGGGACTCAAAGCATTGCGAATGTGGGATATGGGNCATGATGTCCAAGGTCGAAATCCACTTCAACCATTTACGGAAGTTGAAGAAATGGTAGCNGGTACAAGTCGTATGTTCCACCGATTNTCTTCTGAACTNGGTGAATTCTTCGATTCGCTACGTGATGGAACGAGTTTAGATCTAGACAGTCGTAAAGGCAAGGCTCCTGGAGGTTACCAACTNCAACGTGACCATTCAAGAAAGCCATTCATTTTCATGAATGCAACCGGCTTGCAAAGAGATTTAGAAACCATGGTTCATGAGGCTGGACACGCATTCCATTCGATTTATGCTGACGAGATTCCTTTGGTTGATTACCGCAGTGCACCGATTGAATTCTGTGAAGTCGCTGCGATGTCGATGGAGTTGCTGACACATGATTTCCTCGATGAGTTCTATTCTTCGGATGATGCGAACCGTGCNGTGCGCGAACATTTGGAGGGGATNGTCTCTATACTCGCTTGGATTGCAACCATTGATGCCTTTCAACATTGGATTTACACAAATCCNGGACATTCCAAAGAAGAGCGNCACCAACAGTGGCTCAACTTAGGTGATCGATTTGGTTCAATTTTAGACTGGACTGGATTCGAAGATTGGAGAAANGTCGGTTGGCAAAGGCAGCTNCACTTGTTCTCATATCCNTTCTATTACATCGAATATGGTATTGCACAGCTGGGTGCATTGCAACTATGGCTTCAATATCAAAANAATCCGCAAACAGCTTTAGACAATTATGCGAAATCCATGCGCCTGGGTGGCTCAAGACCACTACCAGAATTGTTTGAAGCCGGCGAAATGAGCTTCGATCTTGGAAACTCAACTGTACAAGGGCTGATCGATGCAGTTCGAGCTGAATTAGATGANCTCCCTGCTTGATTGTAGCATCGACGGTACCGAGTGGATGGGAAGGACNCGGTACCGCCGTGCCACNGGCCTGACACTCAATCGCGTAGACCATCTGCAGTNACGAAGAACTTGGCCTCGCCTTCTGGCAGATTNGGTGAATCGACAAGTCGGGCAATTCGAGAGCCCGCCTTGGACTTTCGCAAATACAAGCGGAAAGTGGATGCGTGTCCAACAACGTGACCACCGACTGGCTTTGTTGGGTCTCCCCACATAGCGTCGGGTTTCGACATCACTTGGTTGGTTACCAATACCATGGCATTGTTGACATCAGCCAACTTCTTCAGTTCCTTCATGTGTCTGTTGAGTTTCTGCTGGCGATCTGCGAGCATTCCACGNCCCANGAATTCCGCACGGAAGTGTGCAATGAGGGAATCCACGATGATAAGTTTCACATCGATATTTTTGGATGCNCGCTGAATCTCGTCAACCAAGAGCATTTGATGTGCNGAGTTGTAAGCTCGNGCAACGTGAATCCTCTCTAAGGCAACTTCTGGATCCATNCCGACTCCTCGAGCCATTTGTGCAATTCTTTCAGGNCGGAATGTNTCTTCAGTGTCAATGTAAAANACTTCNCCATCAAGTCCNCCTTGCTCCTTTGGTANGAGGCAATTTACAGCCAATTGATGNCCTACTTGGGTCTTACCACTNCCGAATTCACCGTAGACTTCGCAGATTGATTGTGTTTCAAATCCACCACCCATTAATTCNTCNATGGCNGCNCATCCACTGCTCAATTTGAGCACCTCACGTCGTCGCTCTAGAATCGTANTTCCGGAGATAAANCCACCAATATTTGCNAATTTCTTGGCTGATGTGATGATCTTCGCTGACACCGCTTCACCNAGNTCTGCCGCATCCGCGAGAGAGCGTGGGGTCATGACCGCAATCGCCAGTAGTTCGTTGAACCCTGCTTCGCGNAATTTCTCCGCGGTCGCGGGCCCAACACCTGGTAGGTCTTCTACGGTTAGNTCCGGTTCTTCTTTGACGTCGATAATGACGACCTCCTCATCATCTTCGGTTGTNGTCTCGGTCTTTGTTGTCTTCTTCTCTTTACTCATGTAATCACCTTGTGTTGTAGACCGTGCTAGAGTGCATCNGTATATGAAGCAACGATGGACTGTATCAATTATTTTTACAGAGAATCTTGGAGGTTATGGTTCGCAGTGCATCGATTTTCTACTTTCATTTCACATTCATCACTTTCACAGTGTTATCACTCGTGTGATTTGATTTTGGTAGCGAGTGGTGGATTTGAACCACCGGTCTCCGGGTTATGAGCCCGACGAGATAACCTGGCTACTCCAACTCGCTGGTCCGACGGGGTTGCTACCCCTATTTCAAGGACTCCGAGTGTACAGAAGACTCATTGAGTCGCTTCCATGACAGGTTATTGATGACAGGCGACCTGCTTGTTCAGAATGCGATGATGGTTCTCCCTGATGGAATNGTNGAGGGAGANCTNCGTGTTNCCAATGGNCGAATCAAAACNGTTGCACCTCAAGGNGGTTTGGTACCGCAANATGGNGAGCANGTCATTGATGGNTCCGGTTTGCACTTGTTGCCTGGTGCGATTGATCCACATGTGCACTTTCGAGACCCTGGAAANCCTGAGAAGGANNANCTCGAAAGTGGAAGNCGTGCTGCTGTNGCAGGAGGAATCACTGGATTCCTCGACATGCCCAATACNGTTCCAAATGCCACCAACCGTGTTCAATTGGAGGCGAAAATTGCNGTTGCTGGTCAGAAAGCCGTGAANCATCANGGNTTCTTCATTGGAGCNACGAACGATAACGTNGCCGATATGCAGAGTGTTGAGGGCATGGATGGCGTTTGTGGAATCAAGATNTTCATGGGAAGTAGTACNGGNGATCTTCTCGTACACGAGCAAAAACANNTNGAGAATATTTTTGCAAATACAGGTGGAATCATNGCGACNCACGCAGAGGATGAAGANCGANTNCAATCTCGAATTGCTCAATACAAAGGACGAACTGATATCGCTGCGCATGCAGAGTGTCGTGATGTTGAGTGCGCTCTCATCGCNACTAAGCGTGCATCTGCGTTGGCCAAGGACCATGANCATCGCTTGCANATTGTTCACTTGACCAGTGGNGCTGAAGCGGATTGGTTGGCGTCAAACAAGGGNAACCTCATCACCACAGAAGTTTGCACACAGCANCTNACATTTGATCAAGATGATGTTGAGGAACTGGNTGTCCGTGCACTCATGAATCCACCGATTCGCTATACAGAGGACAAGGACACCCTATGGAAGCGTCTCAAAGACGGAACCATCGATTGTGTTGTAACCGACCATGCGCCGCACACGCTGGAAGCAAAGTCTGTCGGTTATCCAAATGCTCCCGCAGGGATGCCAGGAGTCGAAACTTCACTGCCCCTTATGCTAACACATGCAATGAATGGAAAATGCAGTGTATCAGATGTCGTGAAATGGATGTGTGCAGGCCCGGCCAGAGTGTATGGTATGCAGAACAAAGGTTCACTGATTGAAGGGTATGATGGAGATTTGACTATGGTCGATCTAGAAAGACGACGGATAATCACTGACGCTGATGTGTGGACGCGAGTCGGATGGACCCCATATGCAGGAATGGAATTGACTGGACTTCCGATGTGGACTGTCGTTGACGGAATTCCAGTCCACAAGCGCACCATTGGTGGTTCGTTCAAAGGTGAAGCGATTGGTGCACCCGGTTGTGCTGGGCGAGCGATTAAATTCCACTAATCATGGATCTTCTTTCGGCGGTGAACCTTCCGATTCCCCCGAATCTGACGAGTCTTCACTGGAGCTATCTGACACGGCAACATCCTCGTAGTAGTACGTTTCAGCAGGCTCGTATCCTGGTAATTCAAGTGTCGAGGTTGTATTCATGTCTGCATACGATGTCGCACTCACACCGGCGCCTGAGAAGGCATACACAAAGTCGCCCATGAACACAGAGCGGCGAACGCTGGTATCACTACCCCACCAACCGCTGGCCCCTTCACCATCATTGTAGAATGTGGAGTGGTCGATTTCGCCATGTATGGACAGGCTCCGATTTTCCAAATCAACATCCACCAACATTAGCTTGCTGACATACTCGTAACCAGAGTACGAATACCAGCGACCATCGATTTCGACGGAGTCATACACGTAACGGTAGGTGGACAATGGGACTGCGAGTAAGCCTGCAGGCCCCCAGTAAGTGAAGGCCTTGTGCTCATATGTCGCTTCAGAGTAAGACCAAGACCAGCCACAGTATCGAATACTGGTGCAATCCGCATCCAAGTATGCGGGAGTCAATTGTTGGGTATCGGCAAGTGTGGGGTTGGTCAAGTCACTCAAATTGAATAAACTGAGTTGAGTCAAGCTCCAGTCCAAACCAAGGCCGTCTTCCCCTCCAGGCATGCCAATCGTGAGTAAGTCACCATTGGATAGAGGATGAATGTAGGTCGATACACCTGGGACGTGTAGCTCACCAAGGATGGTAGGGTTGGTAGGATCAGAAAGGTCAATCGTCCACAAAGGATCCATGTTCCGGAAGGTGACAAGGTAACCGAGTTCACCAACAAAACGTGCACTCCAGATACGCTCACCCTCAGCGATATCTCCTACATGGCCGATTTCGTCAAGGGTACCAGCATCGTCTGAGCGCAAGATTGTCACTTGATTGGTGGGTTCGATAATCTCCCATTCACCGTCTCCAGTCAGCCACCATCGACCCCATGCATCTGTTGTGCTGGCCACGCGGATATCTCCGTTGTACTCCGAGATTGAGAATTGGTCCTGAACCGTACCTGTCACTCGACCGCTACCGATGTAACTGGTTTCACCGTCACTACTAATGTCAAAGGCGTGGATATTGGTCGCATCTTCGTAGTCTGTGTTACGCCAAAACCACCACCAGTCATTGGCGGGCTCTGCAAGAATCATCATGTCGCCACTCGAATAGACTTCAACCCAAGAGGAGGCGATATGATCGACTTCGCTACTGTAATCTGCGCTGAGTAGGTCTACTGTCATGATAGAGGTGAAGCCACGACCAACCCCGTCAGCTGAACCGCTAAATTCGCTACAATCCCCACTACTGCTTGAAGGCAAGGTGGTGATAGTACCGTCTGTATTTCTCTCATGCATTTGAGGCGCAAAATCAGCCATTGTTAATCCATTGATAATGATCTGATTCGCATCAATGAGGGCATCGACAGATGCATTCCAAAGGTCCATTCGATCTTCCCAGGATTCTGTGTCCCAGTAACCAGAAGAAAGTGAAGGATAGGTTTGCAGATGGGGGATATAAGACCACATATGCGAGACACTACGCACGGTACCATTGACCATCCGAGCTGTTTCATGATTGCCTTCAATGAACAGTTCACGACCTACATTGGGGTCACTTCGATTGCTGATATCAATCACAGTATACTTGACCAGATTTGAGGAACGCCAATTGCCATCAGAGGTTTGCATGATTGAACGCAGTGGATCACCCGAAGGGATATTCCAACTATTGATTGATGAAATAATGACTAAATGATCGCCATCCATCATCATCTGTAAGGGCTGTCCTTCCAATTCCATGTCGGCAACCAGAGTGAGATTACCATGTTCAGGTACACCGATAATCACCAAGTGATTGTTGTTAATCATGTAGAAATGGTGACCATCAAACTTGAGGAAATCAGCTTCATCGACACCGGATTCCTGATTGTTGGTTTCAGAATAAGTTCCAGAGCGGTCTTCCCCTCCACTGCTTGAAGGGGCTGTACCACCGTTGGTCGCAGCTCCATCCATACTAGCCTCGGCAACAGCACCATCTTCGACCATCATATCGTCGAATAGGCCGACTCCCATACGCAGGACTGGTGAGGCCCAGTTCCAGTATGCATTTTGATCAATCTCTACCAGAGTCTGTTCCCAAAGTGCATCTTTGAGATTCTCCAAGAGGACATTACAATCATCGTAGGTTTCCAATGTCGGAGAACTTCGAGTCCGTTCACCTAGGTCGAGTTGTGGCCAATCACCTTCTGGAGAGAGTTCCATGATGATGTCATCGACATCGTCCACCAGTGCGCTCAAGCAGCCCGGAAGTAACAGCAATGTAACCAGTAAAGCAGAGACTCGCATCTCAGATTTCATACACCAAGGAAATGACACCTCCTTATTAGTCAAGGCGGTCCGTTGATTGAGTATCTGTCTGGACAAGGTTTGATGATGATGGCCGTACTCCGCGCTACAGCGCGGACGGGGTGAGCAAGTGGCGAAAAAAGAGGAAGAGGATGATATCTATATCGAGGATGCTTCCGATTCACTTCTTGAAGAAGCCCTCAACAAAGCCGCGGATACGGTTTGTAAAGAGTGCATGCAAATTCAACGTAAAGAAAACGTACTCATCGTTACCGACCCCCACACCTCAACCATCGGACAGGCTCTGTATGAAGCTGCAGCCCGGATTTCTGATCGTGTACTGTTGGTCATGATGCCAAGTACGCATCGCCATGGTGACGAGCCTCCTGCACCTGTGTCCGACCTCATGCGTAAACAGGATGTGGTTTTGGCACCCACAAGGTACTCGCTCACACACACTCGAGCACGAATGCAAGCCTGCAGAGAGGGAACTCGAATTGCTACCATGCCTGGAATTACCATGAAGATGTTCACAGAAGGGGGGATGACGACTGATTTCAATGCCATGCAATCTGCAATCGCACAGTTGGGCAAGTCACTCAAGCGTCAGCGTAAAGTCGAAGTCAAAACCGAAAACGGGACTTCGGTCAAATTCGAAATCAGTGGGCGATGGGAACTTGGAGACAATGGCATTTGCAATCGCCCTGGGCAAGTCACAAATCTACCTGCAGGGAAAATCTTGGCCATGCCAAAAGAAGGTACAATGGATGGAAAAATTGTCATTGATGGTACATGGGATGCTGCGGTCGTGGATGATCCGCTGACCTTCAAAGTAGAAGCTGGGATGGTGACAAAAATTACCGGGCAAGGAAGCGACGATGTCAAGGCGATGTTTGTCGAAGCCAGCCGAAAGCTCAAACCAAACCAACAAGCAAATGTTTGGACTGTCGCCGAATTTGGATTTGGCATGAATCCCCGGGCCCGTCTGGTGGGCAATGTGCTCGAGGATGAAAAGGTCCAGGGCACGTGCTATTTTGCCTTTGGAGATAACACCAGTTTGGGTGGAAGCTCAAACTGTGGTGTCCATGTAACAGGTGTCATCAAGAATCCTACCGTTCAAATTGGAGATGTCGACTTGCTCGACGATGGTGACATCCGAATCTAATCAAAGACGTGCACCGCATACGGGACAATGTCTCCAGTGGTGTTCAACACCAATGTTGCAACTTCCACAATAGATTCCTGTTTGCAACACATGGTGTACACCGGGAACACCCGTACGATGTCGTCCACTGGGCGTCGGTTGCGGGGTGCGTACCGGTTGCGGTGTGGGATTGGGGATGATGGGGGCAGGTGCTGGCGAGGGGGTAGCTGTCGGTTGAGGTTGCTGAATGGGACTTCGAACCGGTTGGGCCACCGGTGCTCGCTTGGGTGCGAGAAATGGTGCGCTGGGTTTGTGCTCAGCGGCCATACTGAATTCTTCATACTGCAAGACCTCGTCCTGATTCGTATCGATTTGATTAAACATCTCCTTCTGGACATTTTCGGGTAATTTTGCAACCATAGGAGAGGCGCGGAATTCATCCTCGGAAATGACACCGTCACTGTTCACATCCATATCATCAAATGCATCTCGAACTTCCTGCTGAGATAATGGTGCGTCGAATGCTGAGGCGATGCTGACTTCAGGTTCTGGCGCTGGAGCTGGTTCGGGCTCGGGCTCTGGTGCTGGAGCGGATTCAGGCTCGGGATCGGGCTCGGGCTCCGGCGCTGGCGCTGGTTCTGGTTCTGGTTCTGGTTCTGGTTCTGGTTCTGGTTCTGGTTCTGGAACAGACTCAGGCTCTGGCGCTGGTTTGGCTTC
>NZXM01000015.1 GCA_002701965.1 Methanobacteriota archaeon
CCGAAGAAGAAGGGCGGCTATATGATGCTGCCAGAAAGTGGGCACGCACACTAATACAGATGCGAAACCCAGAGGGACAGGTGTTCGATTGGGCACTGATTGTTCCCGAACGGATGGCCTCTTCTTGCCTTCCCGCTTTTGCCCAACACGTTTTGAGGCAACTTCGAAGCGAGGCAAGAGAAAATCTCGATCTTACAGAAATGGATGCAGAAGATGTCGATTTAGCCGAGGTTGAGATCAGAATGCTCCGCAGACTCGGCAATTTGTCGGAATTGGTTGATGCTGCGTCTACGCTCGGTGACGTCGATTCAAAGTATGATGCATTTCGTATTTGGTTGCTTGATTCTTTGGACCAAGACCAGGATGGTGGGGTATTGCTATTCAGCCACTTCCATGCAACTCTAAATTATCTGAAACAGAGATTGATCGGTGATGGGGTTCGTTGTGAATTGATTACGGGTCGAACCCCGATGGATGACCGCGATCGAATTCGCGAGAACTTTTCGAATGGGGAGTTCGACGTATTATTGTCCAGTGAAGTGGGAAGCGAGGGATTAGATCAACAACATTGCCACCGGCTTGTGAATTATGATTTGCCATGGAATCCGATGCGGATTGAGCAGCGAATAGGGCGTTTAGATCGATTCGGCCAGACGGCAGATGAAATCGCGATTCTCAATTTAGCAGTTGAAGGTACCATTGATGCCGCCATCCTCCATCGCTTATACCATCGCATCAGAATCTTCGAAGACGCTTTGGGAATGTTAGATCCACTCCTAGGGGAAGCAATGAAAATGGTGGCTAAGGCAGAATTAGATCGGCCAGTGGGGCAACAAATTGTCCATGAAATTCGCCCTGCAGAGCAAGCGCAAAACAGCGATACAGATGTCCTCACTTTACTCGACAAGCGTGATTCTTGGTTAGAGGAAAGGGCAATTGAGGATCGAGAATGGGTTGGTCCCGACCCTGGAATTTCATCTCTAAGAGATTCTGTTGAACGATTCGGGTTGCAAGTCGACTCTACTGATTTGCGCGAATGGTTGATGCATCAACTTGGAGAACAGATTCAGATTCACGCGACCAAGACCGAACACATCTGGATGATGCGATTGGATGACGAAATCGTTTCAGAACTTTCGAAACGAGCGAATGATGTCAATCGAATTGATCAGGATACAGTGGGATGGAAAGATCTCATCTGCAGAGCTGCAGAACAGTCAGGACCTCATTGGTTCAATGTGACGTTTCATCGAGATATAGCACGTGAAGAAACCAGATGTGTTTTCATCACACCTCATCATCCAATCATTCGACTTCTATGCGAATTCGGCTCCGATACTCCACTTTCTCTTCTTGCTAAACGTCCGAACAATATCCCTCCTGAAGCAAAGTGGTGTGTGTGTGTTGATTGGAAAGTGAACAGTTTGTCTAATACCACGATGAGGCGTTGGTTGTATCTCACATCTGAAGGACTTCCTTTGGCTGAAGAAGAGGGAGATTCTTTGCACTTATTGCAAATGGCTAATGAAACCAAGGCTACTTGCTTGAATCAATTGCTTGAGCCGATTCAAGCCTCATTACTCGAATCTGAAAAACGACGATTCTTGCCATTGTTCGATGAATTGAAGGCCAATGCAGAGCAAGCATGGCAGGGAAGAATATCCCGTGAAATGGGACAATTGGCAGAGGCTGACTGGAATGCGAGAGCAGAGGGGAAGGTTCCAGATCCTCGTTGGATTCGAATGAAGAACAGCCTCATCACCAAGTTACAAGGACAGTTAGAAAAGCGTTTGATAGAACTAGAACACCTTCGTCAAAATTTGGATGGAGAGCTAGTGTTGAGAGTTGCAATCGAACTTGAGTGACTATTCTTTTTCGATTCCTTCAGGGTCTACGATATCGATGTAAGGTCGTAGATTGTCCGCATGCGCCTTCAACCCCTCGACTGTACGGCCTTCTGGTTTCATCGAGCGAATCAGCTCCATCCGAGTGTCATTGTCGACACGCATCCCGAAGGCCTCAAATCGCTCTCCTAGCTTTTTTTGCAATCGCCCACCCGTTCGATCCCAATCCATCAAAAGGCTGACTGAACAACCCTGATCAACCTTGTTAATGATGCCATATTTTTCATAGATATAGGTGACAAATCTTGATTGACTCCAACCACGGTTGACTTGTTCAATCGGTCCTGTAAATCCCAATACTTTCAACGCGATTCGATCTCTTCTACCTTCTATGATAATTGGACATCCACAGCCGCCATTGACTGGTGGTCGATTTCTGTGACGAAGTTCACCCAGGGCACGGCCGGCTGTTGTGTATCTTGCATCACGATTACTCGACATACAATGGAACCTCCACAATTAACCAGAAAACATCTGTTTCTGTAAGACCTGGGGGTTGAACATAGAGTGTCCAGTCCTGCCAATCCCCCATGATAGTTGATTCTGAATGGGTATTCTTGATTTCATCGGATATACATGTCGTATAAACCTGATTTCCTGACCCCCCTATGGGGGGGCAGACAAGCCTCATATAGCGCACTCTCTCCGGCGAGAATGAGGCTTAACTGTGGAGGCTGGCGGCGACATTTTCCATATGCTGTTTGATGAGTGGAACTTTTGGGCTGCTATCGTCATGATTATCGTTTTGATTTGGATGTTCCACCACTCTCTAAAATACCGCTCCAAAGATGGGAAATCTAGGGCTGAATCCTGTGATGATTTCAAACCCGGCGTATTCCCGAAAGAAAATGATAACCTCAAGATGGAACTGACCTGGACCATCGTCCCGTTTATTCTGATTGTCTATCTAACTTACATCGCATGGGGTCCATTGGATGAAATGTGGAGCGCGGATCCAGATGCACATGAAATTGGAGTCACTGCCAACCAATGGTTTTGGGACTTTGATTGCATGGCTGATGATGAGCAGGACAATGCGACACTTGGACAACAAAATGTTGCCTACAATACTGATGGCGAGGTCATCTGCGAAATCTCAACCATCGATGTTGAAGGTGAAACAAAACCGTTACTCAGAGTCAAGGCTCAACAATCTTATGCATTTATCATGACATCCAATGACGTCACTCATGCTCCTTTCTTCTTGGATTGGGGGATCAAGGAAGATACTCAACCTGGCATGGAAACCCGACTACATCACACACCCAGCTTGGATGAGGTCGGCTCGTCTTTGTTGATGTGTACCGAATACTGTGGTAAGCAGCACAGTACGATGAGTGCTGTCGTAGAGGTCTTTGAGTAGGTGTTCCCATGCTATCGATTTTCAAGAATCAACGCACAATTGCCATTTTTGGCATCTTACTACTCGCACTGATTGTTGCACCCAGTGCTCAATCGTACCCTTACGGTGTCTCTGGTGTTCAGGATGCTGGTTGTACTTGTCACGGTCAGAGTACAAGTGCCGAGGTTGTTCCCGTTTTGGAAGGCTTGCCTACTGAACTTGAAGCAGGTGGCACCTACCTTCTGAACATCTCGTTCACAGGCGGACCTTCAGGAGATAATCCTGAGGCTTTGGCACTTGGTGGATTCCACCTTTGGGCCAGTGCGGGCACATTGATGAATGTCGATGAAATGGTCAAGATCAATCCAGATGGTAGTGCTACACACAATGGTATTGATGCAACAGATTCTGGCCAAGGTAATGATCAAACAGAATGGCAAGTTGAGTGGACTGCACCGATGGATGGTGGGGCCAAATTCATCCTGCACACCAACTCTGTGAATGGTGATGGCACCAGTGGCGGAGACATGTACAACCGACTCAACGCTGAAGTGGGCCCACAACCTGTTGAACAAGCTCGAGGATTGACTGTTCTGGCTAGTGCCATTTTCCTCATGGCCGCCATCACGTTCGGTTGTGTGGCTTGGGTCTTCTATCGTCGAAGCGGCCCTGGCGCATTTGAATGGGAAAAATTCTGGCCATTCGTGAGCGACTACTTGACCAGTACCGACCACAAGAAGGTGGGGACGCTGTACATGATTAACGGATTGTTCTTCCTTGGAGTAGGTGGAATCTTTGCGCTTATCTTTAGGCTCCAGCTCGCTTCCCCCGGAAATGACTTCCTCACTCAGGATGAGTATAACCAATTCTTCACATTGCATGGCACGACAATGATTTTCTTGGCTGCAATGCCAATGATTGCAGGATTTGCAAACTGGATTGTGCCACTACAAATCGGTGCACCTGATTTGGCCTTACCTCGACTGAATGCGCTTGCATTCTGGTTGAACCCTGCAGCCGCACTGCTCATCTTTACTGGAGTCTTTAGTGGACAAGGTGCGGATACTGGTTGGACCGGTTATGCACCTTATGTCGTATCGAATACTGCACATTCAGGTGCCACTATGTGGGTAGCTGGACAAATATTGCTTGTCGCTTCATCTACGGTTGCAGGAATCAACTTCATGACCACTTTCTGTACCATGCGCGCACCCGGAATGGGTTGGATGCAGATGCCTCTGTTCTCTTGGTCAATGCTGATTGCAACACTGATGCTATTCATTTCCATCCCTGCCTTCGGTATCGGATTGATTCAAGTTCTGTTAGATAGGACGATTGGAACCGTATTCTATGAGGTGGCTGCTGGCGGTGATCCGTTACTGTGGAGTCACTTGTTCTGGTACTTCGGACACCCAGAGGTGTATGTGGTTGTACTCCCTGCATTTGGTGTCATTTCCGAGGTTCTATCTACAAGTGCTCGAAGAACTATTTTCGGCTACAAGTCGATGGTCTTCGCTCTTGCAGGCATTGGAATTCTTGGATTCATCGTTTACGGTCACCACATGTTCACATCTGGGATGAGTCCTGTGTTGCGATTCGTCACGATGTTGACAACCATGCTTGTCGCTGTACCTACTGGAATCAAGGTCTTCAATTGGCTCCAAACCATGCATGGTGGAAGTTTGGTGTATCGTACTCACACCCTTTGGGCTCTTGGGTTCTTGGTCACCTTCACACTTGGTGGAATCTCTGGAATGTACTTCCCTGCGGTCGCCATGGATTTGCACCTGCACGAGACCTACTTCGTCGTCGCACACTTCCACTACGTATTCGTGGGTGGAATCATCTTTGGATTGTATTCAGGAATTTACTATTGGTTCCCTAAGGCTACAGGTAAGATGATGAACGAAAGGGTAGGAGTGATTCACTTTATCACTGGATTCATTTCATACAACTTGGTATTCTGGCCGATGCATCGACTTGGGATCCAAGGCATGCCACGAAGGCAGCACACCTACTTCATCACGACTGACGAGTATTTCGCGTTGCCAGCGGAAGCCGCAGATTGGAACATGCTCATCACCATCGCTGCGTTCATGTTCTTTGCTAGCAATCTGATTCTAGTCTACAACATGATTAGCAGCGGACTACGTGGCCAAAAAGCACCAAACGACCCTTGGGGAGGATGGTCCATGGAATGGATGGTGTCAAGCCCACCCCCAACTCCTTCACACAATCCAAGTGACTTGCCTGTCCAGGAATTCGCAGAGATTCATGATGAAGGCGAACCGGGATTGTTTGGTCGTTTGATTGAGTGGATGATGATTCCTGAAGAGAGTCATGGAGGTGAAGAAGAATGAGTTACGGACACGATGACCATGATCATGGGCATCACCATCAGGACAGTCATTGGGGACCACAC
Source organism: Methanobacteriota archaeon (assembly GCA_002701965.1). Lineage (GTDB taxonomy): Archaea > Thermoplasmatota > Poseidoniia > Poseidoniales > Thalassarchaeaceae > MGIIb-P. The sequence continues at coordinate 5,669 of NZXM01000015.1, forward strand.
GATTGGGAGTTCGACTACGGGCACGGTGTCGTTGGTGGAGCGCCCCACAATTCATGGGCGCCGATTATGATCGCATTGGGTTCGAGCCTGTTTTTGCTCGGATTTACCAAGGTGTTCACCCAATCATGGAATGATGCAGACAATGTTTGGGATTATGCGATTCACTCCTCTCAAATTGGAGTTCTTATCGTCGGACTCTCAGTGATGTTTGCTGGGTTTTTCGTTTGGTGGAGACAAGATTGGAGCTTTAGCGGTGCATATGAGCCAAAGGCAGTTGGAACACCCTTCAAATCCATTGACATTCGAAAGGTTGCAATCTGGATGTTCTTGATGTCTGAAATGATGGTGTTCAGCAGTTTGTTCAGCACATATATCCGATACCGTACAGGATTCGATAATTGTGTAGAATTGTTTGAGACCAGTCAGGCAGCAGGTATTCCAATTGAGCCTGGGACTTCTTGCTGGTTGCCCGCCTCTTACTTCATTGCTGAGGGAGGATATCACCAAGAAAATGCAAACGCTGTGTTGCAGTTCATGCCAGATACTCTAATCCCTGGTGCAATCAACACCTTTGCTCTGATTGTCTCATCATACACGATTGTACTGGCATTGAAGACTGCAAAGGATACCAGTCTAAGTGATGCAGAGCGAAACAGCAAGGTTGGAAAGTATCTCTTATCCACACTTGCTCTTGCAACTCTGTTCCTGTGCTTCAAGTTGATTGAATGGTTTGTCGGATTTGAGATTGGAGATCATGATCATCCAATCTTCTATGCCCCGAGTTTGATCGATGATCATTTCACAATACATGCATCCGAGTATACATATTGCCACCTGTACGATGAAGCGGCTCATGCTTGTACACCTGGAAATGATGCGATTTTCGACATACGGATGGCGGCCTCTACCTTCTATGTGACCACGGGTACACACGGTGTGCACGTGTTTGGAGGAATGGTTGCGCTCGCCTATATGGTGCTCAAAGCATTCCGTGGTGGTTACACACCTGAAAATGCAGTGAGCATTGAGTACTTCGGGCTGTATTGGCACTTTGTGGACTTGGTTTGGGTCTTGGTCTTCCCCGCATTCTATCTGTATTAAGGAGGTATCAAAATGGGTGAACATGAACATCATACAATTCTTGGATTCGATCGATACGCATTCAACTTCTGGGTGCTGATGATATTCACTGCTATCGAAGTGGTTGCTGTAGCACTTACGTTCTCAATGAAGGGTACTGTGAGTATGGATGTCGTCGTATTCATTCTCGTATCGGTTGGAATTGTGAAGGGCGTTGGCATCTCTGCCATCTTTATGCATCTACAAGGTGACCCTGACAGTCGAGTGCTCACCGCTACAGCACTGTTCCCAGTATTCTTCATCGTGGTTATGGTACTGTTCATCGGTTTGACCCACCCGGGTGCAGCGGATACATTGCCAGCTTGGTGCCGCCCTGGATTCTACAGTTGAGAAGGGTGAAACACATATCCGAGCAGTGTCTCGGAGTTAACACTGCGGACGTCGCTTAGCCTGGTAGAGCGCCGGATTTGAAATCCGGTGGTATTCGCCTCGGGAGTTCAAATCTCTCCGTCCGCGCCAACAAAACTAACCATCGGTATTGATTTATGTTGGACTATGTTGCTTGGTTTTATGCGCATGATACCATTTGCTCTGACCCTCATTTTGATTTGTTCATCCATGGCTGGATGTATTGGTGGAGATAATGATGAGTATGATTTCAATGGAATCGAATACGATCCTGCTTCACCCGCTCCTGACTTCACTCTCATTGATCAAAATGGGGGTTCCGTCACATTGTCCGATTTTGAGGACAAAGTTGTCGTGATTGCATTCACATACACCATCTGTCCTGATGTTTGCTTGGCTATCGAAGCGAATCTCAATTATATCGATGATGAAATGTCCGATGAGGATGACTTGGTGATTCTATCCATCACAATTGATCCAGCGCGAGATACGCCGGAGCACCTTTTGGGATGGACCAATGTTCGCGGATATGAATGGCCACATTTGACCAGTTACAATCACAGCGAATTACAACATGTGTGGGATGATTACAGCCTGTTGGTCGACAACGATCACATCAACTCGGACCATTCGGACCACGGTGCGCATGGAGATCATTCTGGACATGATGAACACTCCGACCACGATAATCACAGTGAACACTCTGAAATGTCTCATCAAGTGGCAGTCTTATTCCCTGACAATACGACTGCATTGTATGACGGGTCTCATGACATGCTTCCTGAAGAAAATGCAACGGGCTGGAATTTGACCGAATCAACCATGTCGATGAACAATATCTCTCTGAATTATTCTGTGCATGAAACATGGGGACATAGTGTCAGTGGAATCAATGGTATTGATGCACCTGAATGGGATGCCAATAGTTCAGACAATTGGTATTGGAGTCTTCACATTTGGAATGAATCTAGCGAAGCATGGGAATCAAGCAATGTTGGAATTGATGAAGTCATGATCATGCAGGATACAGACCATATCGCTTGGGCGGCTTCGAATGCAAACTTGTCAATGCTACCTACACCCAGTGAGCATGAAGAAGAACACGATGACCATGAGGGTCACGATTCCGACGAACATGACATGTCTGATGAATTGTATGAAGTCGGTCACAACACGGTGACTTTCATCATCGACAAAGATGGGAAGAAACGGTTGGTATTCACTGGTTCGACTTGGTCTACTGCGGATTTCATGGAAGACTTGGAACATCTGCTACACAACGATTCTGGTGCCGAACACAGCGACCACTCCGACCATGACCACCATTGATGCAAAAACGCACCCTACGGGTGCGAACAGTCTTCAATAGGAAGTCCTCTGACGCAATTGTGCGACAACTGGCCCCACTGCTCGTTCTTCTCTTCGTGTTCACCTCTTTTTCAGGATGTATTGGCGGTTCGAACGCCAGTTGGGGAACCGATGATGGGCAATATTCGGTTGTTATCGGTGATTCAGACAATGGTGGAAGTTCTACCAAAGATATGACTGTGACCAATAAACTGGCATCCAGTTCTTCCAATCATGCAATTGGCGATGAGGAAATCATCGGTTGTGAAAACTCGACTTATTCGATTTCCGGGTGGCTAACTCAAACCAAAGTTTTCGATCAGCCACTAGTTTCGACCGCTGCAGTTGCTTCTTGGATGATTCTAGAAAAACCCTACAGTGAGGCCCAAGATGTCGAACCTGGATCGGTTTTTGTTCAGATTGTTAGCAAGGAAGATGATTGGCCCTCACCAAACCAAGCGGAAGGTGTCCCCATTGTTGATGGTGCACTTACCAATGGAAAAGCCAGTGAATTCCCACACAATGGTTGGGCATTGGTAGCCATAATCCCCGCCAATGAAAATGTGTTTGATGCCGTTATCCAAATGGATTCCAATCAAGCAGTTACACTGAATGGTTACATTCTCCAAGACGAGTACTATACTGAAAATCAAATTCAGGGCTGTGCGTTAGAAGCTTCCAGTAAGGGCTTGACTGGGCACTTTGTGGTTACCTCACTCACCTATGGTGACGATCGAGTAGTGAGTTCAAGCCAGGCATATGTTGCTGGCGACATACCGTTCATTGGTCGAGGCCTATACACTACTGTACTTCTAATCTCGATAGTGGCCTCGGGAGCATTGTACATCTATTCACGNAACCAACTCCTCCTCAATGCGGATTCACAAGCACAAACCATGCTCTCTGAACAACAAATGCGTGCTGGAAAGGCTGCACGGCATGAAGCCGCACGGCATGAAGCAAGGATGGAGGCTGTGGCCAAAGCAAAGGTCGAAGATTTCAGTGGTCGACCTAAAAAGAAATCATCTGGTGTCTCAAANTTCGACGTCAATGCTGCTCTTGCAGAAGACGGACCTGGTGCAAGCACATCTCACTATGTTGCAGGTAGTTCTGTCACGGCTACCGATGAAGCTGAAGCGATGGACGATATGATTTCCGACATGCAAAAAGAGCAGGCATTTGAGCAAGAATTNCAGGAAAAGGGTCTCCGAAATATCATCGAAGGTTTGCCCCGTGGAGGGCNTAGATCAANTGGTCGTTCATCTCGACCGGCCCCCANCACCTCCGAACCCAAGGAATCGCCAATGCCCAAATCCCGGAAGACTCGCAAGACAANGTCTGNTGTCGAAGACGTGGATGANGAAGTCGAGGCCCCGCCGGAGCGTACAATCGATTCGGATGTCAATGATGACGGNGATTTCANCGATTTCTCACTGTGACTCATTTGGAATTGATGGNCCGCCTCNAACCGTTAATTGGTCGGGCACGAACTGAATGATTGCTGGTGTCATTAGACANGGCTCTCCATCGACTTGAATCCACATAGGGGGGTCGTGAGGGTCATTGGTCGGTTGGCCNTTTTGGTCGATATTACGTAGCTCCAAGCGATGTCCATCTTGTTGGCTGACCATGCCCCATTTACCGATATGAGTACCCTTCTTCATCGGTCCAATGAATCTCAACATTCGACTNTTGGAAAGCCCATTGGCGAGAACNATTGACATGGAATTATTGGTAACACACATCCCTGGAGCAACACGATAACCTCCAGCAAACGTTTCGGTCATCGAGAGTAAAGTCAAGCCACTCATGTCAACTCGGCCAATCACTTGATCCTCGACTTTGAGCCAACCATCCTGCTTTTTCCAACCTAAGATACTCTTGACTCCTAAGTATGTGTATTTGAGAATACCACGAATGTGCTTGCCNTGACCCATGGTCTTACGACGAGATACATCACTGGTTGTCCCTCCATCTGATTCCAAGAATGCCCAACGACGAATCATACAATCCTCTTCCGCATCACCATCCCATTCGGTGCTTTCTGGCGAGGGATAATGTGGTAATCCTGGTGCAGGNGCCCCATCAACTCTCATGGAACCGACTCTACGATCAATCCCNGATTTTAGTAGGCTGACTGCGGCTTTCGTATCNCGAAGTGGAATCCCATGCGCGCGTGCGTAATCATTGCCACTCCCCATCGGAATGATTCCCAATGTCATTGANGAGCCACGTAAACCACTGGCTACCTCGTTCATGGTTCCATCACCACCCACTGCAACAACCAAATCCAAATCATTGCGNTCTCTAAGCTTGAATGCCATCTCGGCAGCGTGNCCTGTACGTTCTGTCCACANCACCTCACAGTCCAAACCCAACTCCTCGATTTGAGCAGCAATTTTTGGCCAGCGCTTCTTGACAGTCCCATCTCGGCCAGCAGGATTGACGATACACACAATACGAACCATAAGGGCCCCAGAGCGGCCTTCAATGAAGAGGTTATTCCCNAAAATATTCCGAAAATAAACAACCGTAAATAACGGGTATCTACGCGTCTTCCCGATAACATGGTCGAAGATTGGTCCGATTTCGATTTCGCCTGCATGGAGCGGGCGTTGGAGTTGGCAGAATTGGGCCGTGGTCAGGTTTCCCCAAATCCACCAGTAGGCTGTGTATTGGCCAATAATGGTGTGATTTTGTCTGAAGGTTGGCATGACCACTTGGGGGATTTACATGCTGAGCAGGCTGCCATCGCCGATGCCGAAGCGAAGAGTGTCGCAACCGAAGGGTGTGTCGCATACGTAACGTTGGAGCCTTGCAATCACTTTGGACGTACACCTCCATGCACGCAAGCCTTGCTATGGGCNGGTGTGGGCGAGGTTGTCATTGCAACCAGAGACCCGAACCCGACGGTACGTGGCCAAGGTATTCAGGCTCTATTGGATGCAGGAATCCGTGTTCGTGAAGGATTGCTGGAGGTGGAGGCACAGCGACAAATGCAGCCATTCATGCATTGGTGCTCGTGTAAGCGACCATTGGTTACTCTCAAAGCAGCAATGGATGCAAACGGCGTCGTAGATGGTGAAAGTCCTGGTCGATTTACATCCGAAGAAAGTCTAGATGCTGTACATCGATTGAGACGCCATTGTGATGCAATCTTGGTCGGTGTCAATACCATCATTCGCGACAATCCATCTCTAAATGTACGAAGAGTTCCGATTGGAGAGGGAAAACAACCGCTTCGAATTGTTCTAGACCGAAACTTACGGATTCCAGATGAGGTTGAGGTTCTGACAGATGGAGGTGAAACCATTCTGGTGCATACACAACTCACTGACAGAGGAGTCATGCTACCCTCTGGAATGGGAGGAGTTGATTTGGTTGCATTGCTCGAGCATTTAGGTGATCGAGGGATTCAGGAGTTATTGGTCGAAGGAGGGCCAATCGTTTGGAAACAGTTCATCGATGAGGGGTTGGTCGACAGAGCGATTGTCATTCAATCACAAACTCTGTTGGGAGAGGGTCCTGCAAGTGGAATCAGCGATTCCAAATTGAATGATGCAGGATTAAATTTGATTGAACAGACTACATGGGGTGATGATTCTGTCCAATTTTGGAGTCGAACTGAGTTGCCTTGGCCCATGGATTTGTGGCCTTGAGTAAGCATTTTCCGGCTCAAATCTCTTCCGCTGAATTGAAGAAGTGCGGGCGCCCCGAGACAAATGGGCGGTTAGGGTAGTCTGGATATCCTGATGGGCTTCGGACCCGTCGACGCGGGTTCGAATCCTGCACCGCTCACTTCTTCTCTGCGTGAATCAGCAACCTTGCTAGACTCCGATGCACACGGATTACATTTGTTGATTTGATTCTCCATCCAGAGTCAACAAATGCATTATGAATTTCCATCCAATTTTTACCAAAAGAAATTCCAGATTCAATGGGTTTGAATATCGATTCAGGAGGCCATGGAACCAGAGTCACAAGATTCGCTTTTTCTGCGGCACTTTTTGCACAAGATTTCAACGCACCCTCAAACAACTCGAACCCGTCAGAGGATTTCCAAGCGTTTCTGCCATAGGGTGGATCGAAAACAAATCCCTCAAAATCACCTTCCCAGCAATTGCCAATATCCATGGCAGAGCCATTGCGAATTTCGAATGCACCGGCCCCACCAAGTTGCTGTGCCCATTCCGCATTTTGGCGGGTTCCTGTAACCATAGGCCAAGCCAAATCACTGCCAAAGCTGTCGATTCCACAGAGGATCCCTTCAACAATCAAACCGCCCGTACCGCAGAATGGATCCAGAAGCCTACCTCCCTTGGGGACGGCAAGGTTGACCATGGTTCGGGCAAGTTTTGGGTCTAAACTCACTGGTTTGAAAAATGGCCGATTCGTGGCTGTTCGTTGTACCCAATCATCCCCTTTGCTGATTGTAATTCCCCATGCAACAACGGGTTCAGTGACAAAATCATCAGGGTGTGTTGTCGGATCCGAAGGTGCGAGCAAATGTATTCGCAAAGTTACGTCTGGATTGGTCAAATCAATATCACGACCGGCTGCAACAAGAAGCCCACCAATTTCACCTGCAACTTCTCTTCCAGACCAACCGTCAATTTTGTTGCCGCTTCGTGTCGGTTTGACTGCCACAGTACCTTGCATGTTCAAAGAAAGGAAGGCTGAAGCAATCGATTCAATACAATTGTTGAGTGAAATCACACCTCCTGGACTCAATACTTCAGTGAATAGACTGGAGCGAGAAATCAATCGTTGCGCTTGGGTATCTGTGCATTCTAGCGCATGTGGGTGAACGAACTTACAGGAACCAATCAACTGTGAGGCTTCAGTGCGAAAAATCTGTGGATGCCAACCAGCTCCAATGACCACAGAATTCACCATTTTCCAAACCCCTCTCACGCGCGTGCGCCTGTGTTGCTACGCAACACACACCTCGCCTTAATCCTATAACGGTCCCACCTCTCCCCTTGCTCTATGCGCACATACAGAGTGGCTGCTCTAGCCCTGTTTGGTGTGCTGCTATTTGCGAGTGTATTTGCAAGCGTTCCGACCGCTGCGCAAGAACCCGGTGTGGGCGTCATGCAGTCTGATGATGCAAAGAATCTCACCTATGACCAGAATCGAATGTACATGTATGGCAACAGCGATACTGGGGCCCCTGATACATGGTCAATGTGGACACATTCTGCAAATAATGATGTCAACTCAGATGATAGTGTCGGTGAAGGGAACATCCCCGGTGCTGCCAATCAAGGTGGTGGACCACGAACATTCACTTTTGAGGGAACGAATCCCGTTGAAGAGGCACTACCCATTGACAATTCAATTGCCATAACTGGAAAAGTCAAATTATTGATTTATTGCGATGTGCTGGAACAAAATTCCTGTACAAAGCAAACTGATATTGTATTGCGATTGGGTAATCGTGACTTGGCTGTACAAACAATTGCACAGCCTGCTGAGGATAATTTCTACGAATTTGAATTCTTTGTGAATGTAGATGAAATACCTGCTGGGGAAACATTNGGGCTNCGTGTNTCTTTCCAAAAACCGCAAAGTACNGATGGAGGCTATACCCTCTATCTTGGAAATCAAAACTCCTNCATGGATATCCCGGTNGTNCAGCCATATCAGCCCACTGTGCCCGGTCTTGATGGTGAAGAGTATNTATCNCCGTATGAACAGGCCTCAGGATANACTTTGACGGGATCAAACTCNACCTCATTATTTGCTCTCATNTTTTGGGGCGCCCTAGGCATCGGTGTCTTCGTTNCTGGATTCATGTTCATTCCCCCTATACCACTGAGAGAAGTGGCAATTCTTCTAACCGGTCTCGGACTTCTGGTCTCGATGCTNGTAGCTCCAATCATTGCCGGACCAGTTGAATTGGGGAAGGTCAATCCAGACGATCCCGATGTNTGGACNGTAGACCAATTGGCCCAATTGGATGAGCGAGCAGGTTCATTCATTGGTGATAACTTCGTGGAGAATTATCAATTCAAATTGTATGTCGAATACGATGATGTCTACACCGCAAAAGATCGTGGTACCACCATCTCAGCATTTGGTTATGACGAATTTGCTGAGATTTTTGAGGACCCGGAAGTACCACAGCGTGGCAAAGAATACGTCCAATTGTACTTCTCAATGTTCCACATTGACTTGCGACCAGGTCAAGCGGTTCTTGCCAATTTGATGATTGTCAATTCGACAGACCCCGCGACTGGGCAAACCTCACTGGTACCACTCCATGCCTGCATGGATTGTACCAATCCAGATACGGGAGCAGCTTGGCAAGTCAAGGATGTCACAGTTACTGTCAACGGTGAAGATTCAAAGCGATTCGCGATTCAACCTGAATTGATTGAAATCATCGGAATCGACTCTTCGTGGGGTGGATATGCACATGGGATGACAGCTCTGGGTCTGCTATTGGGTGGAGTGGGATTCTGGATGTCATACAGACAGAATCGAGAATACGCCGATGACGATGAAGAATACGAGGAGCACGACGAGGATTTCGAAGATGCTCTCGATGATCTTGAGGATTTCTGAGGCGGCTCACATGGGCTGTAATCTGAAGGATTTGGCCAAACCCAATCCAATTCAATTGAGTGACCTTTCAGGACAAAGAATCGCTGTCGATGCATTTCTGACTGCGTATCAATTCATCACCAGTTTGCGCGCACGTGGAGATGGAAAGGACGGTACATATCTGCGTGACAGCAAAGGGAGACCCGTATCTCATCTGATGGGATTTCTGGACCGATGTGCGACCTTGGTCGAAGCAGGGATTGATCCTGTATTCGTTTTCGATGGGCGGCCACACGAACTCAAGTTTGAAACGCTAGCTGGCCGCAAAGAGCGCAGACAGAATGCAGTCCAGAAGTGGGAAGCCGCAATCGAGGCTGAAGATTGGAAAGCTGCAGACAAACTCGGTGCACAGGTTGTATCTTACACACCCGAAATGGTTCAAGAAACCCAAGAAATGCTCAATCTGCTTGGAATCGCTTGGATTGAAGCACCGATGGAAGCAGAAGGGGCTGCAAGTGTTTGGTGTCGACAAGGAATGGTGAATGGAGTCGCCAGTCAGGACTGGGATGTACTGTTGTACGGTAGTCCTGTCATGATTCGCAACCTCACCAGTCATGGGACTAAGAAATTTGGTCGCGTCATCACTGCAGAGATGATTGAATTGTCAGAACTCTTGGAAGAGCATGATATCACACACGAGCAATTGGTTGATTTGGGGATTATGGTGGGTACGGATTTCCATCCAGGAATTCGAGGGATTGGCCCGAAGACGGGACTCAAACTAATCAAGGAGTTTGGAACCATTGAAGCAGTCTGTGAAGCCAAAGAGAAGGATGTCCCTGAACGTTTGAGCGAGATCCGTGAGTTATTCATGAATCACCCCATCTCTGGAAACTTACCAGAATCGGGAATGGCTGATGAAGATGGTTTGCGCACATTCTTGGTAGAAGAGCGAGATTTTAGTGAACGTCGTATTGTTCGTGCATTGGACAAAATGAAGGG
>NZXM01000016.1 GCA_002701965.1 Methanobacteriota archaeon
TTTTCATTTGACGTTGTTTTGGTCCAGCCTCAGAAAAAACGGGCCTGTTCTTTGCCCTTGATAGATGAAACACAACATCATAGACAAGATCAAGTAGTGTTTTTGTTCCACTAAGGTTAATCTGTTTCCATGTATCCCTGGGTGTGTGATAATCGTTGTGAATACCGGTGAAAAAGAAAAGGACAGGAACATCTTCTGTATAAAAAGAAGCATGGTCACTTGGTCCAAAACCAGCGTTCGACATCCCTAGGGTAAATGCTCTTTCAGCCTTTAGACTGTCAAGCAGGGGTTTAAAAACTGGCGAAGTGCCCACACCGCCCACAGTAAGAGAGGAATCCACCATTCTACCAATCATATCCATATTGATCATTGTGGTTATTTTATTTATATCGATTGTGGAGTTTTTTATAAAGTGTTTTGACCCGAGCAACCCTTTTTCTTCGGCATCAAAACCTATGAAAACAATACTACGTTTTAGCCTGCTTTTTTGAGCTGATAATTTTTGAGCCAACTCTAAAAGACCAGAAACACCAGATGCATTATCGTCTGCTCCGGGGTGAGTGGATCGTGTCTCTGGATCTCTAGACCCAGACCCGGCGCCACCCATTCCCAAATGGTCAAAATGAGCACCAATAACAATATATTCATCTCTATATTTTCTATTTCCGCTCTTAATTACTCCCACAACATTAGCCGCTCGTGTTGTCTTGTGTGTTAGTTTAATGTTTGCAAAAAATGCGAGGCTGCCCAAATTGAAATTAACAGATGTCAAAGAGCGATTCATCGTTTCCTGAATAGATTGCCTGGACCAGCCGAAAGGTTTAAATAAATTATCTGCAACTTTATTGGATAAGTGCACAACAGGAATACCCGCGTTTTTATAACCGCGGTTATATGTAAGTGGATATAGGTTTTCATCTTCCATTTGAGATACAAAGATAACACCAGCAGCGCCCTCGTCTCTTGCAACAAGCATTTTCTTGTGAAGCGAGGAATGGGATGCATATAAAGAGTGTTGGGTGTGTCGCTCTGGGCTATGCCGCATTATCACTACCCATTTTCCATCAACATCAAGGTTTTTATAGTCATTCCACTGGAGGTCTTCTTGGTCAATCTTAAAACCATAACCAGCAAAAACTAAAGACCCGGAGGTTTTAGAGCTGCCNGAAAAGGCCAGGGGTATATAATCCTTATTTATAATGAGTGTGTCGCCATTGGCAACAGCATAGTTTCCCTCGCCTAGTTCTATGCCGGTTGTNATGTCGAAGGGTTGTATAAATGACCCATTAGACCCCGGTTTTAACCCATACGATTTAAACTGTTTAATAATATATGAAATAACATCTTTAGAGCCTCGTGTGCCTGGATACCTTCCACCACGGTTCTCATGAGACAGATAGCGTATGTGTCCCATGATTTCATCTTGGGTGATATCCAAAGATGAGTCGGTTTTATTGCCTTGAATTAAAAACAATCCNAGACANGCTATAAAAANAAANAGATAAAGAGATTGTCTGTTTTCATTCATATGGAATTAAAATTTATATGGAATAAATCGTATCACAAAGATAAAGGAACTAATTTTCTTATATGAAAAACAACATTGAAATATTAACTAGGCCTNATTACTTGCCAGATCGGTCCGACCCGATCAAATCCTACTACTTTTTNTCATACCAAATTAAGATAGTTAATCGGTCTGTAGAAACTATTCAGCTTCTAAGTCGCTATTGGCACATTGTGGATGGGCAGGGTAGGGCAGAGGATATTTATGGNCCAGGGGTAGTAGGAAAGACACCAATCCTTAAGCCCAATGANCTTTTTGAATATACCAGCTTTTGCCCCTTGCCAACACCTTTAGGGTTTATGGAGGGTTCTTATAGAATGCTGGATGAGTCAGGTAAAGAATTTGATGTCCCCATTGAGAGGTTCCAGCTTGTTGCTCCTCAGGTATTAAATTGAATTCAACAAAAACCCAGTTGTTATAGCCTCAAAACATGAACCGAACAAAGATCATTGCAACTGTGGGCCCCGCATGCGCAAACAAAAAAATATTGCAAAAACTAATTTCCCATGGTGTTTCCTGTTTTCGTATCAACCTATCACATGGTTCAGCCCTTGATAAGGCAAGCTATTTTGATTTGATCAGGTCCCTAGAAATGCCTTCCGGATTGCGGCCAACTATTCTTGCTGACCTTGCAGGTCCTAAAATACGAGTAAAAGATTTAGAAGCCCCAATTCTGGTCACAAAGGGGGATAAAATAGAGCTTAGTAATGAAAAAATTGAAGATGGGACAATACCCGTATCTAGTGGAGTGCGATTTCAAAAAGTAAACCCAGGAGCACAAATATTAATTGATGATGGTCGGGTAAGCTTAAAGGTCCTAGAGTATGTCACAGACCAGACCCTGTCATGTGAAGCCTTAGAAGATGGCACTATAGAAAATGGAAAAGGTGTCAATTTCCCAGAGATCGCACTAGATGTACCGGTTTTAACCGACCAAGACGAAAAGGACCTGTTGCTTTCCCTGCAAAAAGAGGCAGACTGGATAGCGTTATCTTTTGTTAGGTCCCCATCTGATTATTCTCTTATAAGTTCAAAGATTAAAGAAGCTGGATACAAGACACCCGTCATGGCAAAAATAGAAAAGTGGGAAGCAGTGCAAAACTTAAACAGTATTATAGAATCCTTCGATGCTGTCATGGTTGCAAGGGGGGACTTGGGAGTTGAGCTTCCTGTTGCAAAGGTGCCTTTAGTTCAAATGGATGTTGTTGAAAAAGCACACCAGCTTGGTAAGCCCGTTGTTATCGCAACACAGATACTCGATTCTATGACCGATCGTCCAGTCCCGACCCGAGCTGAGGTTAGTGATATTGCGAATTCAATTCTTGATGGAGCAGATGCTTTGATGGTTACTGGTGAAACTGCAATTGGGAACCATCCCAAAAAGGTTATAAGGGTATTAAAGGGAGTAATAAAAGAAACAGAATCTGCGATCAATTATCAGAGAAATATTGAGATGCCAACAAGCAAAACAAGCAACACTGCAATGGCAATAAGCCAAGCAGCATGTTCGGTTGCGACTCATCAAAATATTGATGTTTTGGTAACCATGACCCACAGTGGCAGCACAGCTCGAATGGCTGCACGATACAGGTCGGCTGCTAGGATTGTAGCCATGACGCCCTCTAAAAAAATATGTCGCCAACTCTCAATTGTATGGGGTGTTAGTCCTATATTGGTTGACGAATATGAATCAGCTGACGAGATTCCCGTAATCGCAAATAAAGTTCTTAAAGATAATGGTCTTTTAAAGGAGGGGGAAAAGTTTGTTATAACTGGTGGNGTTCCAGTGGGGGTTCCAGGGACAACAAACTACCTGTCGGTGCTAAAACTAAATTAGATTTTTTTACTTTCTTTTAGTCTTCCAAGTTTCTCACAGATATATTTAGTNCCTCTTCGATCNGGNGGGTGCTCATCTTTACAGTCATCAGTACAAACAAAATAAGCTTCTTCTAAATTTTTATTTCCAGTGGAATTGTAATAAGACCACTTTCCCGTTTGAAAGCCAAGTTCATACATTCCTTCATACTTTTTTTCCCCATTTGCGTGATACCCGGTCCATTTTCCATGCGCCTTGCCCTGTTTATAATCACCAATGAATTTTTTATTTCCTTCTTTATCATAACCCGTCCAAGCGCCAGATTTAAACCCATTTTTTAGTGTCCCCTGTTCTCTTTTTTCTCCTGTTCTGTAGCGAAGAAAACCTGGGCCATTATATACTTTTTGGTTATACATGAATCCAAGAAATGAAGGATCGTAATTGTCGTCGGTAATATACTGACCGGACCGGTCATATAATACGTCTTCCATATCCACAGGTGTTTTTGATGAACACCCAGCTATTATTAAAAATAATAAAAAGAAAATTCTATTCATTATATGCTCAATTTATTTATTAAAATCTAAGCACCATTATGATGATTAACAAAAACCAGACCTTTTTAATATTAAACGCTTATCCTTTGTGGTTTCCAAATTAATGCGGAATGCTTTAGTTGTTGGGGGAACAGGCCTGGTTGGTGGTCATCTAATTGGTCAGCTTCTTAGTTCTGATGATTATTCATCTGTTACAGCGCTAGTGAGAAAAAAGGGCCTGCCAGCTTCAGAAAAGATGACCGAGGTTGTTTTCGATTTTAAAAATGAAGAATCTTTCCCCAAGCTTGATCACTGTAAGCACGTGTTTTGCTGCCTTGGCACAACTATTAAAAAAGCTGGTTCTAGGGAAGCCTTTCGTTTTGTTGACTTTGAACTGCCGGTTAGGCTTGCTAAGTGGGCCGAATCGAATAAAGCAGAGTCGTTTTCAATTGTGACATCGATGGGAGCTGACTCATCCTCCAGCATCTTTTATAATAGAGTAAAAGGGGAGGTCGAGCAACAGATTCAGGAATATTCGATTCCAAGAATAAATATATTTAGACCCTCTCTAATTATGGGTAAGCGCAAAGAATTTCGCCTTGGAGAAATAGTGGGTAAAGTAGTTTTTTTGATATTAAATCCACTAATGATTGGTGTAGCAAAAAAGTACAGGGGAATTCACGCTGAAAACATTGCAAAGGGAATGATATATCATTTAGATAAGCTTCAAGAGGGTGTTCATATAATAGAGTCAGACAAAATCAAACCCGTCTAGGAACATCTAGCGCTATTCNACAAATATNTCATCTGCAAAAANCCATGACTTTCCACCTGCTCCTGGGTGCCAGTCAGGACAGGTCCCTCTGTTTATAGCCNTGATCTTTATATACCGCGCAGACAGGTTTATTTCTGGGCTTTGAACCGTAGTTCGGTTAGCCGAGCCATTTCTTTTACCGTCTTTTACTTCAATCACTATAGGGTTTTTATAGGATTTCCCATCATTAGAAAATGAAACTTCGAGACCCACTGGAAGGAAGATCCAAACACCGTGCGACTCTAAAAAACCAATAGAAACACCCATGATGTTTTCTTTTTCCTCAAGGTCTATAACCACTTCTAAGTCTTGTTCAAGCCACCCCTGCCAATATCCATCATTGTGGGCAATGGTTCCAGTTAANCCGTTTACAAGTGTTTGCATCCCGGTTCCAGTATATCTGTTGCTATAGGATGTAAGATATTTAGTTTTCTTGCCGATTGCTTTGCTAAAAAATATCGTTTTTTCAGAAACTTTTCCGGCAATCGATTGATCAATAAACAAAGCAGCTTTTATTGTTGTTTTCTGGTTCAAAAAAATTGGATNTTCGTATAAAGCAGAATTGCTGGCCGGAAGTGAACCATCANTTGTATACCTTATTTCTTCTCCGGGTTTTTCAGAAATTAGTTTTATAGCATAGGAGCCGCTATCNTCTGTCTGTTCGGAAAGAATGTTCACGAAAAACGACCCAGGAGCGTATACCCACTCCATTATGTCAAACCTTAATAGCAGCCTTTTTAGCCTAGAATAAAAATCTTCATANGAATTAGAACCCGGTCCCGACCAAAGCACCTCTGAAAGGGCTGACATTCTTGGGAGAACTCGATATTGGGCCCTTTCTGGGGTCTGAACATACTCGGTCCAGAGGTTGCCTTGACCACCTAAGATAAATTTAGCCTCTTCATTTGAAAGCTCTGGTGGAACAGGNTCAAATGAATAAACCTTTTTGAGCGTGGTGTATCCACCGAAAGCTTCCGGAGACGTTTCAGGGTTAGCCTGGTAATAGTCAAAGTAGCAATGTGANGTTGGGCACATTATAACATCATGTCCTGCTTTAGCAGACTCTATTCCGCCATCCATTCCTCTCCAGCTCATAACGGTGGCGGTTTTTGCAAGTCCNCCCTCAAGAATTTCATCCCAGCCAACAAGCTTTCTATCTTTTGATAGAATAAATTTTTCAATTCTTTTGATGAACCAACTTTGTAGTTCGTGTTCGTTCTTTAGACTTTCAGACGCTATTCGATCTTGACATTTGGGGCACTTTTCCCAATTCATTTTATCTGCCTCATCACCGCCAATATGAATATATCGCCCAGGGAAAAGGTCAATTACTTCTTCTAACACATTTTCAAGAAATGTAAAGACCTTNTCGTTTCCAGCGCAAAAAATATCAGTGTTGGGCCAGTATGAACCNGGGTTTACGGGGATNTAGTCTCCNTTGCATGAAAGCTCTGGATATGCGGAAAACACCTCAGAGGTGTGCCCTGGCATTTCAATCTCTGGAATAACTNCAATATTTCTTTTGGATGCATATTCAANGANCTCNCGTATTTGATCCTTGGTNTAATACCCACCATATGTGGCGATCTCATTTTCNAAAGGAGGNGACTGTTTTTTCCAGGGTTCATGTCTTCTATCAACCCGCCAAGCTGATTTTTCGGTTAACAGTGGATATTTATCTATTTCGATTCGCCAACCGTTATCATCTGTCAAGTGCCAATGGAATACATTCATTTTATGAAGTGCAATCATATCAATGTACGTTTTTACAAACNCTACATCAAAAAAGTGCCTTGATACATCAAGGTGCATGCCTCGATATCCGAATTTTGGGGAGTCTTCAATTATGCACATTGGAACCTTTGTGCTTGTAGGTCTTGACCCTGTTTCTAATTCTGGATCACAAAGTTGTCGAAAAGATTGAAAACCATAAAACAGACCAGAGACAGAAGANGCNTTTAAATCAACNTTTTGATCGCCANTNATNGACAGNTTGTAACCTTCTTCTGGTATATCATAACTGGTATTTAAAGAAACCAATATTCTTTTCTTGTTTTTATTTATGGAAGAAATCCCCAAGCCTTTAATGGGGCTTAAGAAGGATTGAAATAATTCAGCAACATTTCTTTCTNCGACCAAATTATTNTCAACAATAATTATTTCTATTCTATTAATGTCTATATANTCATCTTTGGCNNTAATGGAAGTGGGCTTTGGAATTATATTAATGTTTTTCATATGCGTATTTGGGTTATTGTTTTTAGATACATTAGAAACGTAGCCTAGGCTACAGGCTAAAATAAACAGTAAGGGNGCCAACAAAACAGTATTCTTCATTTGAACAAATTTAACCTATTTTAGGTATAATACTTTTTTCGCTGAGAACGCCTCATTTGAGGTAAAAGAAATTAGATAAACCCCAGATGGTAGTTCTTTACCAAGTTCAGTTTTCCCGTTCCAAATAAAGTAATGTTTTCCAGGTTCGCTATAAAATATCTGTTTGTTGTAAACTCTACGCCCCAGGGCATCTACTATGTTTATTACGATGTTTCCTCCAATGGTAATTTCATAATTAATTATAGTTGAAGAATTAAAGGGGTTGGGAAAAACTGACTTAACAAGCGCATTACTTTTTGGGGCTCCGCCGTTATGGTCTTCGAACGTAGATGTGGTAAAGTTTGGAGAAAATCGAATCGCGTCAAAAACCACACTTGATCCTTCTGATGATTCGCCAACAATATCCCGAAGCACAACTGCGCTTCTTGACCCCGTAGGTAGACCCAGAGTCGCTATTGTCTCAAAACTGCCAGGATTAATATTTTGATCAACAGTCACATTTGTTCTTGAGCTCACGCCGTTTGAGTTTTTCACACTTATTTCGTAAATGGCCTCAGTTGAAGCCTCTACGCCCTCAGGAATGAACATCTCAATATTATATTCTCCTGAATCTTCTAAAAAAGGGACCCACATTGCGTAGTGCCTACTCTCCTCTTGGTTGCTAACAGAGGGGGCCGACCACGAATCATTGTTAAAACCCGTGCTTAAATAATTCCATTCGGGCCCCTGAAATCTCTGGAAGCCATTATCACCATCATCTATTAATTCATCAGAGACCCACAACCACTCACTTCGGTTTCCCCGAAAGCTTTCTATAGGGTCTAAAGAGGTGTGCCACCAGCCAAATGGGTCAACAGCGTAAGGCTCCACGGTGTCAAAAAACCAATTGCCCTTTCTAATTTCAAAGTGAAGATGTGTGCTTATTGCACAGCCACTGTTTCCGGCAAATCCCAGTGTATCACCGGTTTCGACATTGTCTCCAACCGAGACGCTAAGTGGTGGGACCATGTGTAAATACACTGTAAAATAATCATTTCCGTGTGCTATGATAATTGTTCCCTGGTCTCCATTTGGCGTTATGCCACCAGGGCAGGGGTCCGCTGGGTCAGAAAATGATGCCCAAAGAACATAGCCTCCAGCCGGCGCTAAAATTGGAGTTTCGTATGGCATAAAATAATCAACTCCCGCATGACCATCATAACAAGAAGACCCCGATAGGCAATCCGGGTAAATGACGTTATCATTGAATTCAAACCCATCAAACCTTAAAAATATATTATCGGTCTCATTAGAATAAGGATGGTGATGATCGACATATTGCGACGCTGGGTATTGTTCAAAACTAGGAGGTGAATATGGTCTTATTTCTAAAAAAGGGTCTTGTGAAAATAAAAAATCCTGATTAAAGAAATGCAACATGTACAAGAATGATATAATGGATAATTTTTTCATTGTGCTCTAACTTCTGTTTGAATATACAATCATCATCTTCATGAATTGAAGACTATTAGGGACTCTCATAATGAAATTAAAACAACTCATGCTGCCTGTTGCTTACTTTGCAATGGCCACGCATTTACTAGCAACAGAAATTGATAGTTCATACTCATTAAAGTGGAACAACCCTTCTTGGGGTTCTGGTGGCCTAATACCCGCGGGTCCACCATGGAATATGGTTGGCCCATATGATTTTGATGGCGATGGGTTCGGAGATTTTATTGTGGCAAGCTCATATGCCGGGCAATTCTGTAATGGGGTTTATCATTATGAGGCTACAAATAACGACTCTATTGATTTGCAGTGGGTGTATACCTTTTATGATCTAAGCTGTACTTATGATGCTTACTCTAGTGTTGCGGTTGGTGATATTGATGGAGATGGCAACCATGAAATATTATCCTTGGTTGATACTAGCCCTGGGGTTTCTGGACAAAAAGGGCTTCAAATATTTGAATGGGATCCTGATTCAATGTCTTTTTTATCCACACCCACCTATACATGGGATATGGGTCTAGATAGCGTGTGGGAAGCAGCACAAATATTCGTAGATGAATTAGACGGAGACCCGGATCAGGAAATTATAGTCTCAGTAATGAACGGCCCCTGGGATGAGCTTGGAACAGGGGGAAGCAGTCAGTTGATGATATTTGAACTAGATACTGTAATTAANGATTCTGCCATATTTCATATTGAGTATGAAGATAATGCATGGACCAACTGGAGCGGGTATAATATTTCAACTGGAGACTTNGATAGCGACGGGTTTAAAGAAATATATACTGTTGCATATGAGTATTTCCACATAATAGTTCACGAAAACACCGGCGAAGACACCTATGAATACCAAACAGATTTTTATGTTTCTTCTGAACAGTACCAAAGGGCAAACCAGGGANTGGTTNTNGCNGATATTGATAATAACGGNTCGAACGAAATGGTTTGTGCAACTTCTGGGGTAAATTCATTATCTGGNGATCTGATNACGCCGGGAAGCCTATTTNTTGTNGGNGGGGTTAATGATGTTAGTAGNCTGTCNTACGCAAATTTTAATTTTTTTAAAAGCTATATAGGNGGTCTTAGNGGACTNAGTGTTGGTGATGCTGATAATGATGGAAATCTTAATCTATANNTAGCTGGACACTATGATGAAGCGCTATACGANTGGGAATTCAATGGGGGAGACCCNCTTCAAGTAGAGAGTTATACAGAACGGATNATTTTTATGGACGACACGACAGACAACTTTACACCAGGNAACGACCAGGGGAAGNTNCGTATAGCAAAGGTCTTTTCTGGAGACATCGATAATGATGGCCTAGGAGACCTTGTTTTCTCATCAGCAAGCTTTGCGGCTGATAAGCCTCACCTTTTTCTGNTTGAGCATGATGGTACTTTTGTTGGCGTTCNTGAAGAAGNTCTAGTAACATATCCTNCCAGCGTAATTATAAAACCAAATTACCCAAACCCATTTAACCCAGAGACAAATATCAGCTTTTTTTTAAAACAAGCAATGGATGTTTCAATAGAGGTGTATGATCTAAGAGGTCGGTTGGTTAAATCTCTTTTTGACGGTAAAAAGGAANCTGGTTTACACAGTGTTGTCTGGAGCGGGGTGGAGCAAAACGGTAAGGCTCTACCAAGTGGAATCTATTTTTATTCAATCTCAACAGGCCAAAAGACCGTTACAAAAAAAATGGTGCTATCAAAGTAGGTCATTTGAGAATAGAGCCAAGCACTTTTTGCAACGCTAGGTACGAATTTAAGGCTGTTATTTCATAAACATTCCANCCTGTAAACACAGCGACAATATCAAACTCGGGAACNATTAACAATCTTTGCCCTCCTAGCCCTGATGCTAACCAGGCTATGTTATCTTTATCATAAGGAATAAACCACCACTGTTGTCCATACTTAAATGCTGGCCATATTGTATCAATAAGCTCTGCGCTATTATTTTTCACCCAGTCTTTTGGCAGGATGCTGTTCCCATTCCATAGGCCGTTGTTTAAATAAAGATAGCCAAATTTTGCAAGGTCTCTTGGTTCTAGATATAGGCCACCTTCGGCATCNGTAAGACCTTTCGGTGTTTGCTTCCAATAGTAATTATTAATTCCAATCTTCTCAAAGAGTTCTTTTTCGAGGTAATCGGATACATTATCTCCCGTTGCTTCAAAAATTATTTTTGAAAGCAGCATGGTTACTCCGCTGCTGTACTCCCATTTTTTTCCGGGTTCGTTTTCCATGGGCTGGTCTAACACATACTGAATCCAATCTTCGGAGGCTTCCATTTGTACACAACTACTAGTTGTATCTGTGTAAAGCATTGATAGCTCGTCCCACTTTATACCGGCCCTCATTGTTAGGGCGTCTTTTATGGTTATCGCTTCCTTTTTTTTATCGCTGAATGAGGGTTCATATTCTTTTAAATAGCTTTTTATGGGGACATCAACGCTCTCGATATGACCATTTTTAATTGCTATTCCAATTGCGGCCGCAGTAAAGCTTTTGCTAATAGATTGCATTGTGTGTAGCCCGGTTTTATTAAAATAAGGATGCCACTGAGAGTCATAGTAATTGTATTGACCTGGCTGAGTATTTGTTGCTTNATATAGAGAATCATANTTGTGTTTATAAGACTCTTCAAAAACAACTTTCCCATTTCTTATGATCAGCATTCCATCTATATATCCAAGCTCACCACTTTTTAGTTGGTCACTAAAGTTTCTTAAAGAATCATAGCTTATGCCCTCTTCAGCGGGGCTAGACAACTGCCAATCAGTTGTCGGCCAGGGTGCAGCTGGATTTTTATTTACGCAATTCAAACCACAGGTAACCGCCAAGGAAGCCCACAACAAATAAACGCGCCCTATCTTTTTGAACATATTTTCCTCTCGACTTGGTGTTAATAAGAGAATGTGTTATTATAACAATCATAAAACCATCTGATTTTGTATGAAAACCTATTTATCAATCGAAAATAGCCATCAACTTTATGGAACAGTTCAGTAGTTATTATAATTTAGTACTAGAGAGCCCTGCATTAAAAGCCCTTGCCTTGGCTACTGTATCTATTGTCGTGGCAAAATTTGTTGATATTGTTTTTACCCTGATCTTCAAAAAAGTCGTTAAAAAAACAAAAACAAGCCTTGATGACCGCATTCTTCAATTACTTCACAAACCTATTTTCTACTCAATTCTTTTTATCGGCTTTTCTTTAGCTGTTAAGACTGCAAATATTCCGGAGTATTTTGATTTTGCTCTTGTCGGAATTTTCAAAACGATCACAATCATTATTTGGATCTTTGTGATATCAAAAATACTTGTAATGTCTATGGAGTGGGCATCGCGCCAAACAGCTAGCAACCTTTTGCAAACAAACACATTACCCTTATTTAATAACTTGGGTAAGATAGCAATAGGCCTCTTTGGGGCCTACTTAATCTTTCTTAGCTGGGGAATCAATATAAACGGTATTCTAGCCTCAGCAGGTGTTTTGGGTGTTGTTTTAGGACTGGCAGCCAAAGATACTGTCTCTAACTTTTTTGCAGGAATCTTTCTTATGGCTGACTCACCCTTTAAAGAGGGTGACTATATTCTTCTTGATACGGGCGAGAGGGGATATGTTAAGAGAATGGGTTTGCGGTCAACGCGGTTTATGACAAGAGATGACATTGAGATCACAATACCCAATTCTGTTATTGCCGCCTCAAAGATAGTAAATGAAAGCGGAGGGCCAGGCGAAACAGAGCGGGTGCGAATCAATATTCAAATTGCCTATAACACGGATATCGACAAAGCAAGGTCTGTTCTGATTGATGTCGCCAAAAATAATGAAAATGTTCTCCAAACCCCTGAACCTAGAGTGAGGTTTCGCGAGTTTGCTGATCATGGTCTAAGGTTGCAATTGCTTTTCTGGATCCATAAGCCGGAAATTAGAGGAAGGACCACAGATTCTGTTAATACCGAGATATATAAAAAGTTCGCTGAGCACAGCATCACTATTCCCTTTCCAACTATGGAGGTATTGCTTCCAAGGAATGAGAATTAATTCAAACCTTCGATAGGCATACCTAATGATATTAAAACTCTTTGTTCTCGGACTGTATTTTTCGATTCTTCTTGGAATTGGTTATTTTGCGTCACGAAAAGTATCTAACATATCTGATTATTATGTTGGTGGGAAAAAACTAGGGTTTTGGATCGCAGCACTTTCTGCACGCTCTACAGGAGAATCTGGTTGGCTCTTAATTGGGGTGACCGGCATGGGGGCGTTATTGGGTGTAAGCGCCTTTTGGATTGTCATAGGAGAGGTCTTGGGCGTTTGGATTTCTTGGCAGTTTATGGCAAAAAAATTCAAGCGAATGACTGATGAGTACGACTCGATCACGATACCAGACTATCTTGTCAGCCACTTCGGTTCAACAACCAATCTTCTTAGAATAGTCTCTGCTACGGCGCTTTCACTCTTTGTGATTATCTATGTAAGCGCTCAGATAGANATTACTGGAAAAACATTCGAATCTTTTCTTGGTCTTAATTATTACACCGGGATTGGCCTNGGCTTTGGTATNGTTATCCTTTATATTTTTTCAGGTGGATTTTTAGCTGTTGCATGGTCTGATTTTTTNCAAGGGTCANTAATGTTTGTTGGGTTATTGCTATTGCCCGTTGTAGCATTTTTCACTATCTCTGGGAGTGAGTCTGTCATTAGCGGACTAAATGAAATCGACCCAGGACTATTAAATCCGTGGGGCGCTGGTGGACTGACGCTGATGAACTTAATGAGTGTTTTAGGGCTTTTGTCCATTGGCATAGGGTTCATGGGTTCTCCCCAGGTATATGTAAGATTTATTGCAATAAGAGATGAATCGGAGGTTGAAAAAGGAAAGTGGGTAGCTGTCATATACACATTTTTAACAGATACAGCAGCAGTTTGTATTGGTCTCCTAGGAAGATACATGCTTACGCGGTCAGGAGAGAACCCGGAGCTTATTTTGGGAACAGCAGGGGAAGATGTATTGGCATTGGTTTTGGGGCAGGTAATGCCAACAATAATAATNGGTATCTATATAGCNGCAGTGCTTTCNGCNGTTATGTCTACTGTTGATTCTTTACTTGTTGTGGCATCAAGTGCGGTAACGCGAGATTTTTACCAAAAGATTTTAAACCCTCAAGTTGATGAAACCACATTGATGGCACTATCAAAAAAGGTGACTATTACCCTTGCTGTTTTGGCATTAGCGGTGGCGCTGGCGGTTTCAGTTCTTTCTCCCACGAGAACAGTATTCTGGTTNGTGATATTTGGTTGGTCTGGGATAGCGGCCACATTTTGNCCTGTTATTATTCTAACAATATTTTGGAAAGATCTGACCGAAAAAGGTGCCATAGCATCAATGGTAACGGGGTTCNTGTGCATTCCTTTTTTCAAATTTGTCGTCCCACACTTCCAAAGTGTTGGGCCCTACATAGATAAGTTAGATGTTATGTTGCCATCNGNNTTATTGGCCATGTTTGCTGGCTGGATAACTAGCAAGCAAATAAAGAGCTAGNNGGAAAGGTTNNCCACACCTTCTCTTGTCGCGCTACTATTCCATCCTCTTAATACAAGCTGTACGTTTGTGTGGGAATTTCCATCAATCACCTCGTCATTTCCTGAGTATAGTTGAACCAGGATAGTTTTTCTTGGTTTGCTTGATTTATTTATCATAGACCCGTGGAGTGTACAGCANTGAAAAAACNCCNCATCACCNCTNTTTGCNANTANAGGAACAGCTGATTCAAGGGAGTTGTCTTTNTGTATCTTACTTTTAGATACGTGGCCATGTGAGTTTTTTATTTTTCCAAGCTTGTGCGATCCTGGAACAACTCTTAAACACCCCATTTCTTCATTTGATCCAGTTAGGTGAATAATGGCAGCGATCATAGAATTCTTTTTTGTTGGGAAATAAGACCAATCTTGGTGTAATGGGAAAGCCGCACCTACTTTCGGTGGTTTTAAAAACAGTTTTGTGTGATGCAATACTATATCATGCCCAATAAGCGATTCTACCAAATTTAGAAGTTCACTATTTTGAACCATGTTTAACATAACGGATGAATAACTTTGTACATTATGAGTATGGATCACTTCTGAGTTTTCAGGCTCTATTGATTTTGTTAGTTTACTTCCCCATCTCGCATTGATGTTTTCACCACTCTCTCTTAATTGTAAAACTATTTTATCAAATTCTTTTTCAAATATTTCAATTTCTTTTTTTTGAAACATCCCCTCTTTTAGGTAATAACCCTGGTCATTGAAAATAGATTGAAATTTTTCGGTCAATTTGAACCTCCATATATATAAGGAGCGATTGATGGGTCTTTTATTTGGTCTAAGTAATCTGCATTTTCACCAGAAACTGTAATTCTTTTAGCTTTGTCTGTGCAAAAATGAACGACCATACCCACTCTTGGAGAGGTCTCTTTATTTGCCGCTGAGGAATGATAAGTCAAGGATGAGTGTATACTAACTTCTCCTTTTTTTAGGGTGGAATGAACAATTTGACCCGATTCATCATGAGAGGCTAATACCTTATTTTGAGAATCTATATTTTTATCGAAAAAATCAAGACCATTAACTGCGTTCCATTTATTAGAGCCTGCGATGAACTGGACAGGTCCAGAGTTTGATGAAACATTAGATAGGGCGATCCAAGCAGTGTATAAACCATCCTCGCTCCAGAATGGCCAATACTGGGCATCTCGATGCCAGCCTGCGTTTCCACTTTTTTTATAACTTTGGGGTTTCCAAACTACTTGAGAATGCCAAACCTGTATGGTTTTAGCGTTGGTTTTTAAGGCTAGAGTTTCACCTAGTTTAGGTTTGGTGACAAGGCTCCAAACTGATTTATTACAAATGTGGGGCTTGTCGATCTTGATGATTGACCTTGGGTCATCGCCTAGATTCCAGAAACGGTTTTCTGGCGGTGTGCCGGTTCCATATTTGCCATTAATTATTTCCCAAAGACCTTGATAGGCAGACTCTACTTCTGATTGGTCGAATAAAGATGGTAAGAAACAAAAACCATCTTCTTGCAGATTGAAGGTGTCTTTATGCTTATTAGGCATTATTGCTTAAGTTGATTTATGAAGAATATAGAGCCTTGACCCATTCACTCTCCTCTTCAGATAAAACATCTCCAAGAGATGCAGCAACCTCAACCTGTTCTTCATTTCTTTGCCCTAGTAAAACACATCCTGTTGGGGAGTCATTAAAAAGGGCGTTGACCACGCCATACATAACCGGGGATTCTTGATTTTTAAATCTATGCTCTAACCTGTCTTTATTTTGTTTCATCTTTTCTATAATGGACTCATTTACAAATTGCTTAAGTCCAGAACGGTGATCCCCAGTTTCAAAAGTTGCTGGCTTATTATATTTTCCAGTAAGCAGGCCGTGTTTTATGGGTGAAAAGAAACATACACCGATGTTGTTACTATCTACATAGTCCTTGAGTCCTGATGATTGGTATTTATCATCCATAACGTTTCTATATGGCTGAACCACATCAGGGTCACATGCCTCAACATATTTTAATATCTTATCAGAAGACCAGTCTGATAAGCCTATATAACGAGCATTCCCATCCTCTTGAAACTTCTTTATTGTGCCTAGAGCATCTTGGAAATATTCCCCTTGGTCTCCAAAGTTGCAATGGTGAAAGTAGATCAGGTCAACATAGTCCGTCTTGAGGTTAATAAGTGACCGCTCCATATTCCTAAGCATATGTTTGGGTTTGTACCAGTGAGAGTATGGTCCTTTATCCCACCCAACTTTTGTTGCAATAAAAATATCTTTCCTGGGAACCGTTCCCCAAACCCCTCCAATTAATTCTTCAGACTTCCCTTCTCCATAAACATCAGCAGTATCCCAGTGGTTTATACCTTTTTCCCACGCCTTTATTAAAACTGACCTAGAGTCATTATCACTTTGGTTTGCCCAGC
>NZXM01000017.1 GCA_002701965.1 Methanobacteriota archaeon
TATTGGTCATGGGCTCTTCAGACATCCCCGTCGCTTATGGACCTCATATTCTGTTAGCGGATGANAAGAGTACACCGTTTGTCCAAGGCCGGAATGGACAGGTTGAGAAGCTGGTTCCAATCGCAGTGAGCGTACACCATGAAGGGCTACATTCACTGCATGTTATTGATGATGCAGAAACACAAACTCAGCAAATTTCGATGGGAGCAGAAGGTGGCGGTCCCCTCAGTGTGTTTTTCCTAGAACATGAAAACAATGAATTTGGCAGCATCGATATACAGGGTAGTGACTTCCAATATGTGTACATTTCAGACCATCCTGCATCTTTGGATGTAGATATCACTCCAACCGATCTTACCTTCAATTCCGATCGTGACATTTCAGAAATCATCTATGCAGGTAGAGAGGGAATTCAGAGACAGGTACTGGATATCGATCAGTTACCAGGTAATTTCACCATGGCGATCGGCGATGACGTCTCTTGGGTAGCAGAATCTCCGATCGGTTCGATTTCATTGATGATTTCCAACGCGAGCGACCCCAAAACGATGGATGGCGATCACTTCTTATTCATGCAAAATCAAGACATTGCTGAGGCAACACTCTCGATCAGTGTCCATGGAATCACAGAGGTAGGGTTCCTCGGGGCTGAACTTCCGGGTGTGCCCGGTGAAGCAGGCCGAGGGACTGCATTCCTTGTAGGCCCAGGCGATGCACCATTCCATGGAGTAATCATCGATGAAACAACCCATGAATCTCCTGGAGATGGTTTGAATGCAAATATGATCATCAATCCACTTCCATCAAATCTCAGTATCTCAATTCCTCAAGGTGGAGTAGGGGAATCCAGTGCGCTCGATATCCCTGAATTTTCAAAGGATGAGGGATTGGCGGGAGTGGCGTTTTTCCTCGCTGGTTTCACCGATTTTGGTCAAAGTGTCAATGGAATGTTGGGTGAATTGGTGACCAGTATCACCGGTGGCGCAATCGAAGATCAACGAACGGACTTTTCAGTGGGAATTGATTTGGAAGCTGACCAACCCTTCGATTTGGTCGTCGATGCCCAACAGGGGCGAATGGAACTTCCAGAACCTGAGTGGCTACATGGAATTTCGATGGAGGCAGATTTGTCTGAAGACAACCACACTGCCTTCCGTTCCCGTATATGGATGCCCAATGTCGCTCCACACATTGAATTGTCCGTTGATTATCAGAATCTCTCAGTTACCGATCAGTGGGACATCAATATCGAATTGGAGGGCTGGGAGCCCGCAAATCAAGAATTCATGATTGAAGTCAACAACTACAATGGTCGAGATTTACATCTGATGATGCTTGGATTTGAACCTGGGGAACCAACTGATTTGATGATTGAATCTGAAATCACGACTGATTATCGTCCAATTGTACCGCAGTTAACGATCTTTACCAAATACAACATGACCACATCACTAGATGCTGTACACGCTACCATACTCGATCGTACAGAATCGACTCGCTATGAATTACTATTGCAAGAGATTCCAAAGCAACTCGATATGACCGCATCCGTGGGTTCAACAATCACCGTCGGAATGGATGCCGAAGATCCGATGAATACGGGTTTGTCTCTAGACTCATTGATGTTACAAATGAATCGATTCAGTGTAGGAAAGTGGTGGCCTGCAACCGTATTTTTGCATGAACTCCCTCGTCAGATGAATCTCACATCCGCCCCTTCAACAGTGTATGATATTACTCAACCACTCACATTCCAAGGCTTGTCCACCTTGTCATTCTCATCATCCGGTCCAGGGATGGATATGTTCATCTCAACAACTGGAAGAGCAGTTGAGGTTCGTGGAGACACGTTGTTACTCGCTCAGAATCTTGCCAGTCACATGAGCATCGAGTTGACCGATGGCTATGGCTTGAGAGTGACCAGTAGTGGTGATGGAATTGAGCGGCTCTACTTGCGTTCCAATGACATTCCTGCACAACCCGGTGTTTGGCTGCAACAAATGGAGGCAGCGGGAGAGAATCTGAAGAGCGCAACAATCCAAGTTACCACCATTGGTGATGATGAATATCCATACACGATTTTCAAAGTCCAGGATGTTCGTGGTGGTCAAATCATTGTCAATGCCCGGGCAACCGCTGAAGTCGCAGGAATCACGTTTGATGGTCGTGCCGTGTTAATTGATGCCCAGATTACTGGCGGAATACCGACGGGGACTACCATCGGTGTCAATGGGTTGGCTTCTGATTTATCTCTACTGAATATGATGGGTTTCGACGGCGCAACAACCCATTACTTGCTACCTGAGCCACTGTCATCAGGAATTGCCACGGGAGTGGCCACGTTCTTGGGGTGATTCAATGGCTAAAGATGAGGAAATTGAAGGCATGTTCACCTTAGTGGGTGACCCTGAAAACCCTGAATTGGAAGAGGCCAACACTGACAAAAACAGTTTATTGGATCGAATTCAAACAATGAAAAAGAAGTTGATGAAGGATGATTTTGATCCGACTGATGAGCAGCGCGAACTTGCTGAAAAGGCATATCAGAAGGCGCTGGAGGTTGTCACCAAAGTCACGCCCACACGTGTGGTGATTGCTTCTGTATTCATGGCGGCCTTGATGTTCAGTATTTTTGCTCTAGGATTTTGGGTGATTCCTCGAGATTCGGTCAGTGTTGACGTGGTCTACAAACAGGGTTCATCCGGTGGACATGTCATTCTCATGGAGGTTCACAATTTTGGGAGTCGGGGGATTGCAAATGTCGAAGTTGATGCAAGCTTTTACGATACTGATGGAGAAGTTCTCAACTCCACCAGTTTTGGTCCGGTATCGATGATGGCGCATACATCGATTGCAGGTGATGAACTGGAGATTGTCATCACAGGTGCATCAATTTGGGAATCATATTTCATTGAGATTGAGTTAGATTACGAATCTAGTTGTTGTGGGCCGATTTCAAAGCATGTTTGGACCATTGAAGTCGGAGAATACACGTTTGAAACTCACAGACTTGATGCTGAGAGAAACTGGTTGTAAACGACACCTACGGTGTCGACAACAGCAGGGAAGATAGAAAGCGGTCTAGTTTGCCCCCAATGATGGGGAGCATGATGAAGCAGCGAATTGCGTTGACAATTCTCACAGTCCTGCTTCTATGCAGTTTGGCTCCACTTTCTTATCCAACCGCTTCGGTACCAGATGACGCTGAAGAGGGTACATCGGGTATCGAACGTATTGTATTGACACCAGATCCAGATCGAATCGGCAGCGCATCCCCCTCTGCCAGTTGGGATGGTTCTGAACAGATTCGAGAAACCATTGCTGATACCCATCTCGGTGTATTTACTGTCGACGGACTCGAATCAGATATCGAAATACCCGAAGTTCTGACGACCATTCGAAACGACATCGCTCTGGTTCTAATCGATGGTGAAGTTGGACTTTGGCCAGGACGCGTGGCACTTTCTGAATTACCGGGTATTGAGGTACGAGCACACATCCCACCATCGGGGTTCCTGATTCAAGGTCATCCACAAGCGATGGCTGCTGTTGCGGATTTATCCATGGTCTCCGCGGTCCACTCACTTCCGTTGGCGTTCATGGTCGATGGACATGTCAGTGACCTCTTGGCAGAAGCATCTACACTCCAATTTGACTCAACCCCATCGACTGCAGTCCAATTGTCGGGCTGGCGTCTTGCAGATTTATCCACGCCACAGGATCATGTCCGATTGCCCGGTCTGATGGGTGATTTGGACCTAACCGCATCTGAATTCTTGAGGGAACATCGTCCGATAGACACAGGCCGTCATCTTGGCCTATTGTCACTCTCAGATATCGCCACAGTCGCAGCTGAACCCGCCCTTGCATGGCTCAGTCTTGAACCTGTAATCGGCATCGATAACAATGTCGCAATTGGCCATATGAGAGCAGACGATGTCTCGAATTACTTCGTTGTTGGACTGAATGGTAGTGGCCACAGCATCACTGTTGCAGATTCTGGAATAGACCGTGACCACGGTGATTTCAATGGACGGATTCAACATGTTGAATCCGTTATTTGGGGAGATTCATCCACAGAGGATGAACACTCTGGGCATGGTACCCACGTCGCTTGTACTGTCTTAGGCAATGGAAGTCGTGGTGGCTATGCTGGTGTTGCTCCACAAGCCACCCTCCGCTTCCAGGCCATGGAAGATGACGGTAGTGGNAACTTCGGAGGTGTGAGTATGGACACCTTNGTCCGCAAAGGATACGAAGGGAATTCACACATTCATACNAATTCATGGGGTACTGATGGCTACTATGGCGAATATACGACGAGTAGTGAAGATACNGATAGTCGTNCCAGCCAGTATGATCAATTCTGGTCTTANGACGGAATGCTCGTCTTGATTTCTGCGGGCAATGACGGCCCCAATTCAGATTCGATTACTCCACCTGCCACAGCGAAGAATGCAGTTGCAGTNGGCAATCATCACAATCGAGGTGGGGGNGCNCCGAGCAACCTCGCGGACAGCAGTAGTCGGGGGCCAACAGANGATGGTCGAATCAAACCAGATGTCACCGCTCCGGGTTCTTGGGTTCGTTCTTGCCTCAGTCAGGATGCCTCAGATACTGGAGGTGCNACTTGGAGCAGNCAATGGTACATTGAGTACAGTGGAACATCTATGGCGGCTCCAAATGCNGCGGGNGCTTCGGTCTTAATCCGTGAATATTTGATGGAAGTTGCAGGCCGCCCATCACCACAAGGCGCTCTCATCAAGGGGATGCTCATCCTCGGTGCAGAGGANACAGGTGCGCGTGATATTCCAAACATGAANGAGGGCTGGGGCCGAGTNAATCTTGCAAATTCTTTGTTGCCTGGGACAGATTCAGGTGTATGGGTGGATGACAGAAATACCATCCGNAGTGGTCAAACNCGAGAGTATGAATTCAACCTGAGCAGAGGGAATACNCCTTTCAAGGCAGTATTGACTTGGTCGGATTATCCTGGAAGTACTTGGTCATCGACGCAACTTCAAAANAACCTCAACATGGTTGTAATCGCCCCTGANGGAACCGAGTACAAAGGCAATGATTTCGCGAATGGTCGTTCCACAACAGGAGGGNATGCAGACAATCTGAACAATGTCGAAGTCGTCCTCATCGATCAAGCATCCTCTGGAGTGTGGACTATCCAGATTACCGATGTGGCTCATGGAGGTCAACGTAGCGATCAACCATTNGCGCTGGCNGTACGAGGGGCGGGTGTCAACGATTTGAGAAGTGACCCATTNCCNATNCCAGCATCNTTTGCATTATCGACATCAATTCCGCAGGTGAACGAAGAATGCCAAATCACCATTCAAATTGAAAATCAGGGNGGAGGTTCAGCNGATGGTTTGCGAGTTGAGGCCATCGCTGGAACTCAAAACTTGGGTGAAGTTGAGTTTGATTTGGGTCCTGGAATGATTCGCTGGGCCACTTGGGACTGGACACCTGTAAACGAAGGAACACAGGCCATTACCATTCGAATCGACCCAGATAATTTGGAAGAGGAAATTGACGAAGACAACAATCTGTTTGAAATTCCCATTGCCGTTAGCGCCCCAGGAGTTCGAGTGACGACATCACAGACGGTTTTGGAAATCGATGATCCCAGTGATCCAAGTACCTCTTGGCAACTACAGATTCGAAACACAGCTCTGATTTCGACGAATGCTTCTATCAGCGCCTCAGCAGCTACCAGAATCAACAATGGTCAGCAAATGAATGGTTGGTTGCCATCATTTACGCAGACATTCTTCGCTCTGAATGGTTCTGAATCTGCTACAGTAGGGTTCACATTGGTTCATGGGGAATCACCCCAACCAGGTTTGTATCAATTGACCATCACAGCTAGAGATGACGACAATGATCTCGAATTCCCTCTCACCCTTACGCTCGATGTGCCGGTACTTTCTGATGTGAGTTTTCAAGTTCCATTTTCGACACTACAGGTACATCCAGTAAATCCAACAGAATTCCAACTTGATGTTGTGAATCAAGGAAATGGTCAGCAAGGATACAATTTGTTTCTTGAATCTCCGTTTGGTTGGCATATTGGTTTGGACAGTCTGGGCTCATCTATTGGGGCCTCTTCAGGATCAACTGGAGCCATCCCCCTCAATGGTGCCCGAACCGTTGAGATGACAGTCACACCACAATTGGGAACTCCACCTCCTCCGGGGCAAACATTGCAAACAGTCCTCCGAGTCATCTCGCAAGTCGACCCATCCCAATCGTGGTCGTACACCATCGGAATGGAGATTTCAGAGTTTGATTACGCAACCATTGAAGCAGAATCAATCGCAAATACACTCCGGCCCGATTCTACAACATATCTTCAATACACGATTGCCAATCAAGGCAACACAGAATTGGTCCTGAACCCCAATGTCGATTCAAGGCCAGGCGGTTGGTCAGTGATTGCAGGCTTGAGTCCTGTTACGATTCAGGCTGGCGAATCAGCATCATACATGCTTGGATTGGAAGGCAATGGTCAGGCTGTAGGGGGTCCGATTACATTGCACCTGACCACCCAAAACGGGTACAGAGTATCGTGGGATGGAGATTTGAATGTGGTCGAATTGGCTAAACCAGTCTTGACCTTCACGGGAATTTCTGATTCAATGGGAGAAAGTATTGCTGAAATCCCTGTAGGGGCACCCGGATTTATTGCCCAGTGGCAGTTGTTCAATGACGGAGTGTCAAGCTGGGTCCCTGAATTGAATCTAGACCTTCCTGATAGCACATGGCAGGGGGTTTGCGATCCCGTTTCAGAACTCGCGTCGAGTGGTGCCGCCACCATTAGTTGTATCATCACAGCACCAGCCTTCGCAATGGCAGGATGGCAACCTGAAATTGGTCTGACGATTTCTGCGGATGGTGTTGAAAAATCAGCGAGTGCCTTCATGACGGTCGCGTCATTCCCCAACGTTCAGTGGAGTACTCTATCAATTGAGGAGTCCGTTGAAGGGAAGGCCTCACTTGTCCATCTTGAAGTCACAAACATGGGGAATACTGCGATTGACGAGAAGGTCATCATTGAATCCCCCTCTGGATGGTCTACCGAGATTCAAGAATCATCATTGATTGGCATCGGTATCGATGAAACTCAAGCGCTACGTGTCATGATAACTCCTGATTCCTCAGGGGAAGGGAGTATTGAGTTGAGTTTTGAGAACTCAGAAATCCCAGGTTCACAACATTTGGTCTCCTTGGATGTCGCTAGNGANCCAACCCGAACGACAGAATCNGGTACGGCAACTACAATTGCCATCGTNTTGTTACTTGCTTTCATCGTTGCNGGTTTGGTATTTGCCGGCTTGCTAATCATGCGATTAAAGGAAGNNAACTCTGCNCAAAAACCGGCCATGACCGCACCNCCTCCTACNGCNTTCAACNCACCTAAANCACCCTCGGNAATNGTCTGTTGGGGTTGCAANCAACCNATTTCTGGANCCAGACGTGCTTGTCCNGGTTGTGGNGCTCGATATCACCTCTCNGAGTTTGGNTGTAGTGCATCGACGTTGACCGTTTGTCGCAATTGTCAGGCCAGTGTCTCCACCTTTGTTGAGGAGGTGAACGTGTGAACCGTCAAGGAGGCGCCCTTTTGAGGGGGTCTACCCGTCGCCCCCTCATGCGCACACCCGCGCGCGGACGCTGCCTCAGTGTTGTCGCCATGTTTTTGCTCGTCTCATTGAGCCCTNTTGTTGCGGCCGAAGTTTCCGTTACTCTGTCCTCTGATTCATCATCAAAGGAAGCCTCACCAGGCTCACCTGCTGAGTATACCATCACNGTTCGNAANACAGGGGATGAAGAGATGACAGTGTCATTGGCGACCAGCCAAGAACCAGGCGGATGTCAGGGNTACAGTAGNACGATTGAACAAGTTCCTGGCACCATCGCAGCNGGTTCTTATGANCAAGTCACACTNACTGTCAACGTCACTGAAGGNGATCAAACNGCAGATGACTGTGAGACAACTGTCACAGGAACTGCATCGNCTGCNGAACCNGGTACACCAGGTGCNCCNGCTCAAGGTGATGTCTCGGTGACTACAACCTTGGGAGAGGGCTCCGGAAACNNAGCNCAGGGTGTTGAACTTTCGACGAGCCAAGCAACCAAGAATTACAACAATGGTGCNGCTGAAGTCGAATGGGAANTCACGGTGAAAAATACCGGCCAAACCCAAGAAACAATCAGTATCGAAATGGATGATTCATCCAGNTGTCGTTCCGATGGNCTTGANGCTACGGTTGATCCNGCNCAAGTCACACTGAACTCAGACGATGAAGAAACGGTCACAGTTACAGTAGAAGTCCCTGATGGAGAGCAAACTGAAGCAGGTTCNCACTGCTTCATTACGAGAGCAACNGTGAGTGCGCCTGCACCTCCACCGGGAACGGACGCCGCTCAAGATAACCTTTCAGTAACCCTCAACATTCCGGAATTGCGTGAATGCTCAGCGACAGTTTCACCATCATCGATGACCATTGCTCCCGGTGCATCTCAGTCTGGAAACTTGGTTTTAAGCAATGATGGAAACAGCGATTGGACTGTTGGATTTGGGAAATCAGGAGCAAAAGCAAACTGGGTGACTCCTGAAGTAAGCCAACGAAGTCTACCTTACGATGATGGAAATGGACAGGCTGCAATTTCATTTGATGTTACACCCGATGACAGTATGGCAGCCAATTCAGCAACTGAAATTCGAATTCGTGGATTGGATGGAAACAATGAGCGGTGCTACGCAACCTTGACGGTGACAGTAGGCCAATCCTACGGTGCTAGTGCATCTCTTGCTACGAATTATCTCAACAATGTAGAACCTGGTACAATCGCCTCGACTAGCCTGACGGTAACCAATCAAGGAAATGGCGCGGACACTTTTTCCATTGCTCACAGTCCTGTACCCAGCGGTTGGACAGTCACAATGAGCTCGACTTCGGTGAATCTCCTTGGCAAGCATGAAGCTCAAAATGACCGTGAAGAATCTATTA
>NZXM01000018.1 GCA_002701965.1 Methanobacteriota archaeon
AACAATCCGGTGCAAATCAAAACATCCATGCGAATATTTGGATTGTATACTACACCAATATCAGTGCACAAGCGAGTCCGCAGATTGATTCCAGTCCCTCGCCCACGCCAATTGAAGATGACGAGAATACAACTTTTACAGTCGTCGAAATCCTTCGTGAAGAAGAGTGTGCAGCACGGGATGAATAGCCTATTCCTAGTCACTGAGTGATATTTTGCTCAGCCGAGTGAGCCCACGAGAAAACCATCGAAATCAGACGTGTTGGAAGAACTTCACTGCAAAATCACAGAAATCAATGATGGTTTGCTTATCCAAATCAAACTCCTTTCTATTACCCAAGTAGTTACGCGATGTTGGAGTAATTTCTTTACCATCTTGTAATTCAGGGACCGTTATGCATTTGATGTATTTTTTCGAAACTACAATGATGTATGCATTCTGATATGGGTAATCTTTCCTTAGATCTTTTAGTGAAAAATCACCATTCGCCCGAAATTTCACTTCAATGAAAAATACTTCTTTTGATGTTCTGTGTTGAATAACAAAGTCTGGCATTCTCCGAATATGATTTGAAACATCAGAACGCACTCCCTTGAGTAATTCCATGATTCCGGGTATTGTATTTTCCATGCCATAACGAAAAACGTTGAAGCCTTGTTTGAGAAATAATTCCTGAATCAAGGTTTCTGCAATTCTCCCTTTAATCATGTTGTACTGATAAGAATGCTTTGATGTTGATTTGGTTTGCCCATTGTCAGACATAATTCCCCTAATAGATGGGGGTTGAATATCGTGTCGGTCATGATTGATATGTGTAAATGAGAGGGTACAGGTCAATTTTGTTCTCTCCAAAGAGTTCATGGTATTGGCTTAGAACCAAGTTACATGACGAAGTTCTTGGCGCTTACTTTTTCGCTCCTGATGGTGACTGTTTCGCTTGCTGGATGCCTAGGCGGCGACTCGGATGAAGAGGAATTAGAATTTGATGAAATCTATTTCGACCATAGAGACGTGGATTTGGATATAACGCACGATGGTTCGAATTACGAAATCACGATTCAGCTGAATTACTCAGCAGCGCCCATCCACAGTGAGAATTTCGCCGTGCATGTTGAAGAGGGGCACTACGATGGTACAATCTTTCACCGTATCATTGATAATTTTATGATTCAAGGTGGAGATTACACCAACTCTGATGGCACAGGTGGAAACGCTGCATCATTTTACGACTACTGTAATGGGCAAGCCTCGGATGATCCCTCATGTAATGGAGAAGGGCAATCCGCTTGGACAATCCCTGATGAAGCAGACAATGGCCTTATCCACAGTCATTGTGTCGTTTCGATGGCTAAAACAGGTCAACCTAACACAGGGGGCTCCCAATTTTTCATCGTTCCACAAGATAGCACACCCTCTCACCTGGACGGCGTACATACCGTGTTTGGTTTGGTCACCAGCGGTTGCGAACATGTGACTTCGATTAGTGAAGTCCCAACGGGTGTCCAAGACAAGCCTGTGAATGATGTCGTGATCGAATCTGCTACAATTGGCGATTTTTATGAAGAAATGGTCCTTGTCCCTAGATTGGATGATGTCGAACAAGAAGTATTTGTTTGCAGTGAAATCGAATACACTACACACGAAGTGACGATTAGTTTTGTCGAGTATGAATTTGAAAGCTGGTATGGGAATAATCCACAATACAGGTACCTATACATCGAAAATTCAGATTTGATTTATTTCGAAGACGCAACTCAAGTCCTTGCGAACGGACAAATTTATGATTTTCAACCTCTAGGAGCGCCTGTTCATGACACACACACAAAGTACTTTGTCTACTCCAATGAAGACAATCAAGATGCACAGATATCCACAAATAACGGTGATGTTGTTTGTCTCATTGAAAACCCAAATATTTCTCCGAGGGATTGGATTTGGGAACGGAACCGAGAGTGTGCGCCTGATTCTTATCGCCTAGAAAATGGGAGTTACGAACATGCAAATCCAATGTGCAATTTTGTGTTGACAGAACACCTTGATCGCACCTCAACCATTCGAGGAGGAATTGAATTTCCGAGAAATTTGGATGTCGGCGATGGATTTTGTGGGAATTTGCTAGATTGGTTCAATGTTTACAATGGAAGTATGGTTGCTGTGAATTATACTGTCGCAGGTAGTTGGGGCCATTTTCTTGAGGGCAATCAGTTTACAATTTACTACAATGATCAAGATGGGGGGTATCATAAATCGTATTTTGTGAAGGAACACAAAGAGGAACGAATGGGTGGACAAATTTACAGTAAAGGAATTACAACAGACAATGTTGAGGGTTGTAACGTTGCTTATGTTCAACTATATGCTGATGAGAATTTGACTGAATTGGCCTCATTGGATCGGAATCTGACAACCAATGATGAGTGGGAAGTGATTGCCAATGGTTGTTTCTTTGACCGTTCTAATTTCTACCTGGGTACAACAAAAATGCCGATTGTGCATGGTTGCGAGGGGGTATACAAAGGCCTCGACATAGATTGGTACACCAATTATTATCCTGAGTTTGATGTTGATGCCTATCTTGAGGACATCAACAACCCTAAAGAAAACCCGCTTACCTTTTTCGAAAATTTCACTCAAACAATGATCACAAAGAATTACTCTGCATGGCATGGTATGCTAGCCGATGAAGTTCACGCAGTAAACAGCAATGCCACTTACGATAAAGCAAATTTAACGGAAGCTTTCTTTGAAAACTTCACCAATGCATTGGGGGCGATCGAACTTGAAAATGCTTCAAGATTGGATTTAGCGCAAAGTCACTGGCGACTAGAACATGCTCCCCCGTTCAACTCAGAGCCAAATTCTACCTTTGACTGGGTTTTTGATCCAACGAATACAATGCAATGGGATGTTGCTTCCCCTATGGCTGAATCTGCATTGTCCCAAGATCGAATTTACAACTCTACAGGTTGGGGTTATGGTGGTACATTCATTGAGTCTACAGGGTACAGAATCATGACATGGGTTCCAGGGCCAAATACGACTCCACTGTTTTCTGAATACTTGTTGACTATTGTGGTGGACCGTGATGNAGATGGCAACTTGAGCATTGTTGGAATCGCCGATTACAATGTCGAAATCATTCGATGATGTCATTTCTAATCGAGAATGCCTTGATTTTCACCGATTGTTAGGTTTCCAGGTGGNAAGGCGGAGAGGACATCATCTTGTCG
This sequence comes from Methanobacteriota archaeon, assembly GCA_002701965.1. Lineage (GTDB taxonomy): Archaea > Thermoplasmatota > Poseidoniia > Poseidoniales > Thalassarchaeaceae > MGIIb-P. Next base: position 3,231 of record NZXM01000018.1, read on the forward strand.
AAGTCCGGTTGCTTTTGCAATTCGGGTCGCNACTTGTTCNTTCTTCTGCGTNCCAGGTGTCAAGCGAATCCAGCGCTCACAGAACTGACTGACCACGGCATGNGTGCCGACCAGNGGNAACGGAATGCCATTGATGGCGACCATACCAAGCGTGATNTCCATTTTGATNTCCTTGTACCAATGTCNATTCCCACGGACCACAAANCCGCCTCGCCCTAGGGATTCACCGGTTTCGGTCGTCTTGCTCACCTGGCCTTGTGAGGCATGGAATGCAGTTGCTGAGCGCCCTCCACTGGCCCAAGCCCGTGACCAACATACTGCCATTTGTGCGGCATCGGCCAACACTTCATCGGGGTGGGTTTCCAAATCCAAGGATTGCGTCATTCGTAGAGAATTTACACCATCAGGGAGCAATGGGTTTGGCTGTGTATCGATTTCGAAACCTTCTCTCAATTTGAGAGAACACGAGGGCGCTCCATGCAAATCGGCATGGAAATACAGGTCTATAGATGAGAGATGTTTCTTGACAATACGATCGTTGCCTTTCGCGTCGCGTCCACCAATCAGCAACTGTCCACTGGACAATAGGGTCCAACGATTTCCTTCAAACCAGAATTTCTTGTTGCGTTTGGCTAGGGTCACTCTGCCAGCAGCCTCATCCTTGCCTCGTTGTTTCTCGACTTTTTTCTGTCTCTGTTGTGTTTTTTCGAGTGCGGCCTTTGCTCCTTCAGCACGCTGCTTATCCTTTCTCCCCTTGGCGAAGTAAAGCTGAGCATTTTGGTGAACAGTTTGGTCTAAATGAAGAGTGATTTCTACCCCTGGATTCCCTTCCTCATCAGGTAATTTTGCCTGAATGGTTCTTTCCGATGGATTGGCTGAGACGATCCATTCAATGTCCTTAATGGCGTTGCGAGTACCATCCCAACCCTTCTCGTCTACAGATGCTTTGACCTGATTGAGCAATGATTCGACATGTGACCAATGTTCCTGAATGGCTTTCCCAAGATCCTGCTGCTTGCCACCTTTTTTGGTCAACTTGTCAATGGCTGCGACTTGTTGATGTTCACGTCGTGCCAACTTTGCATCTTCTGAGTCGGTTTGACCAGGAGCGGTGATCTCAGCGATTTTCTCCGCTTCACGTCTTGCGAGTGCATTCGCATCATGACTTCCTTTCCATGCATCAATGGCGTGAGAAAGGGATTCGAATTCAATGGTGTGTGCTTGGCTGTGAATTTCCACCGGTCCTACTTCAGTACAGTATTCCTCCATCAATGGGTCCAATTCCAGAGGATTGGTGGGTACCTCAAATGATTCTTTCAAAATAGCAATAGCTCCCTCACCGTCAATTTGCTGAACCCACTGTTGGAAACCTTGGTGCAACTGATCAGCGGATTCAACTTCAGANGCGGGTTGGTTTGGGTCCAATCCTGTTNGNGNGCACAATGCCTGCGCGTAAGCACTGCCCATGCTCATCTTTCCTGCCAATGTNTGGGCTAAATCTCGGTCAGATTCTTGCAATATTNNATGCAATTTTTTGGCTGAAAGTGTACGNGGNTCCATGGGTTCTGGAGGAGCGACGTAAGGTTCACCACGCTTGATGGTTCGAGTCTCGTACTTGACGTGGGTAAGGGGTTGGATAATGACTCCATCCTNGTCGAGTAGCATCACATTGCCATTGCGGAACATTTCGATNATNAAGTCTCGACGGCCGTCTTTGGTGTCAAATTCGAGCTGAATGATACGATCGAANCCAATCTGTGATGCAGAAATCAGGCGTGCATTGGANANGTGCTTACGCAATAGCATCGCAAATTGTGGAGGCTGAGTAGGCATGGGTCGGTCTCTTTGGCTAAAATAGACGCGCTGACCTCGTACGATGACCAAATCACAATTCGGTTTGCCTTTGGGATTCAGACGTAAGACAACCTGCTCGTAGTGAGGTTGGTACATCTTACGGCAACGCGCACCCTTGAGAGCATCAATGTCTAGGACCATGCGTGCGATATCGAAGGAAGACATCTGGTCACGCATGGTACGCCCTCAAGCCAAGCCGCGCCATGCCCATTCTTGAGCCAATCGCTTATGACATACGGCGTTCAGGGTAGTCTGGTGCGGGATGGATTCTACGGGTAGTGGGCTGGAATTGCGTGAAAATCCACGCACACCATCGCCCGGTGCTGATGTTGGTGGTGAAATCGATGAGGCCTTGTCGATGTTCTGGTATCGTAACCTGTTGAGGTCCGGCACTGATCACCCTGAAATCGATCCAGACTGGGGCATACATGTCAATGCGGATGCCTTGGTTGAATGGGCAGCTGGAATCGCGACTGCAATGGAACGTGATGGGGTCGCCAATGCTCCGACAGTCTCTCTTGATTTGGCCTTTATTTTCGGATTTGATCATTGTTTTTTCCATCATTGCGTAGATTCTCAAGTCAGTATGCACATGATGCGCCTACACGCTTCGGGACAACCCCTGCCCGACTTGCGTGCAAATCACTACGGCCGCTGTGAGAAATTGCATGATGTGCGAAACCAGCCACAGTGGTGGTTCGCCATTGAAGAAGCTCTTGCAAACGCGCATGTGGCACGTGACCCCACACGGCTGGGTGGTTTACGAGAAGCCTTTCTCAGGTACGGAATCTTGCCGCAACCCTTGGATGGGGCAAGGGGCCCTTGGGCGCTTTGGGAGCAGTTGGCCATGGACCCTGATGCATTCAAAGCCGTATCCCATATGCTATGGTTACAGCATCTGACTGGTGAAATTGATCCCCTCGGTATCTTGCCTGAAATCGAGATGGACATTGAGGAAGGAGGGATTGATGCTGCATTCAATCGTGTCATTGATCTCATCAATGAAGCGTGTAAACCGCAACCAGACGGGGAAGATGGTGGAAATACATACGATTGGATTTCCGACCAATCTCAGATTCCATGCTTGCATGCATTTGGTGGTTTTTCAGAGGGTTTGTTCCGTAGACTCGATGTCCCCATTTGGTTCCATGGAGGGAATGGCCCTGATTTGATTCGGAGATTTGACCCTCAACGCGGCGAGTGGCCTTACGGCACCATCGAGCGCCTGTACAGTCATTTCCGCTCAAGTGAAGTCAATGAGGAGTGGGATGACCCTTTTTCAGCTGATGATGATGATTTTGAATTGTCACCATAGGTGACGTTCAAGTCTTGTCGCGAAATCGAGATTCATGGCCGAGTGCGAGACGCCGGTTTGTTCTGATGAATCAGACAAACCTCTGCTGCCCAAGTGGTTTGCTTGGACATGGCCATCCACATGGTATTGGTGGGTGTTCTGGGGTATTGGCGCATTCATGGTGGGCTACGGAACAACATTTGCTTTGTTGGGTATGATCCAAGATTACGACGGTGGCATCGAATCTAGTTTCCTGATTGCCATCGCAATTGGCACGTTATTCATGGGTTGTGCAAGCCCGAACCCATTCGGACAAATGATGAAGGGTTTCACTTTTGGATCGGATCCAGAATCATGGAGTGTGGAACCGAAGCCCCCCATGGGACATGATGATTGGCACCTGTATCGAGGTTATTGGGATGAAGAAAAAGAAGAGTGGGTACGCAACGAGTTGTCTCCATATGAACAGGATTACCCCAATATTAACATCTCTCAAGATGGTGATGAGTGGGTCGTATATTGTGAGGATGGGGGACTAGAATCCAAGACGTTCTCGACGGAGAAAGAAGCCAGCGATTACATGATTCAAGAAATCAAGAATGGTGAGCGNAGAGANGTGCANGAGTTNTTGTTCGGCGACCATCCTCGCCACAATCGATACCGNGCTCTGTTCAATGCGACCCCCCCTCAATTCACGACAAGNTTCCTTTGGCACTCATTTACTGTCATGTTTATTCTAGGGGCGTATTTGGCGACTCCTACAAATTTNAGANCTGAAATTGGTTANATGCCGGTTGCCCTGATGGTTGTTGGTGCGTTTTCGACCCTTATCAGTCANTATTCCTATCGAAGCAGNGTGGAAGCGTGGGANACGGTCACTTCCATCATCAAATATGTCGATGGNGGNCATGGTGAATTGGTGGGNCANATNCGTCCACTAATTTCCATTCCACAGCCNANCNTGCATGTCGATGGTTGTACTGCTCCNACCTGGACATTTGNCGACCTTGTCGCTTGGCACTGGTCTTATCAGTGCACAGAAACATGGACTGAACGATATTATGATCATGAGAGCAAGACCTGGAAAACACGAACTNGAACCGAAACACGAACCATTCGGAGTGGGAATCATGCCACTGATTTCATGNTTCATGACGGGACGGGAGGCATGGCNGTCAAACTGACGACNTTTGAGCGAGTGGACATGGGTTCNCCGATTTGGGGGCGTAAAAAAAGAGGCGACAACACGTGTGGTCCATACGCCAAATCCCGGCATGGTGGTTCTCTAAGCCACAATTGGAGCCTCACGGCTCTGCGCAAAGGAGACCCTACGTACATCATGGCGCGAATCAAATCTCGACATCACGATGAAATTCCAAAAGGCANTGTTGGATTCAATGCAACCCGTGTCCACCACACATTGGAGGCCGTGGGCGAGGATGCCCCNCGTCGCAGAGCGAAGATTAGCAAAGGCAACGAATTCTCAGTATTGAGTGCCAAGAATTCGTCTGCGAGTCGCTTGGGCCCGTGGATTTTNCTCATTGTTGGCGCGATGGCGCTGATGTTCGTGTNATTACTCGCCAGCTTGTTCCTTCAGCGCCTTGAGNCGTGCCTTCGCTTCAAGNAGTTCAGCCTCAGCCTCAATCGCTTCAATTTCGTCCTTGAGTTCCTCGGTCTTGATGTCGGCTTCTGAACGCTTTGATTCGACAAAACTACCCAAGTCNGCACGGCGGTCAAACATGTGTGCAACTTGCTCGTCACTGTACTGGTCAAAGAGGTCGGCGCGCTTGAAACCGAACATTCGAGCCACAATTACAGCAGGGAACATTTCNGTGAANGTGTTGAAGTTCTTGGCGGATTGGTTGTANTCTTCCACTTCACTGGCCATCTTTGAAATNGCATGTACNCCCTCTTCTAGGCCTGCGACCAAAACGTTGTGAGAGGTGAGTTGNGGGTTGCTTTCTGCGAAAGCCAGTGCGGATGGTAGNACNGAATCCATCATNCCTGATGCTTTNCTCAATGCACTTCTGTTGCCTGAATTCTTGGCCTGAGCAAACAATTTTCGAGCCTCAACGATCTTGTCATAAATTTCACTTTCAAGTCCNAGTTGAGCCAAATCTGTTTGCTCAACCAAGGCAACTTTCTGGTCTTTGACACCGACTTGTGTTTCTAAATTTTGATACTGATTTTCGACTTCATTTCGCAAGTCAANCATTCGGTTGTACGTGCTCATGATCCAAAATANAATCATCAANGCAACGAGTCCAGCAGCGATTAAAATCATCAATGTGGTTGGGTCCATGCNNATCCGGAAGGTGGCTTGGCACTTATCCTAATCGCAGGATTCGAGTTCCCATGCATCAACATCGGGAATGAGNTCGCCTTCGTGGGCATATTGGTTGCTAGGGACCTCAACGACACTACCCTTCGGGAGTGAATCAGCGATTGAATGGGANTCANCTCCGGTGTGTAGGGTGTCGGAAACAGCGACACAAATGGCCACGGGGATCTCAATAGCNTCCAGTTCNGCAGGCAATGCAAATCGTCGATTGGCTTGAACACTTTTCTTNAGTCTGGGTAAATGNGCTTGCGTCAATGTACGACGGTATCTGATATACTGCTTAGGCTCCTTCAATCTCCATTTGAGATANGGNAATCCGAACAGTCGAATCAGGGGNGGGTAGCACCACCATGGGGCGGCAATAAATGGAATCTGCCATGTAGAGAATCGGAATTCAGAATTCGGNGCGATTAGAAATGCACCACTTCCTGCAAGTATTTTTTCGCGTAAACCATGCAAAATGACCGTGGCGCCCAGAGATGAACCAAACCATAGTACATCGGNGCCGAGTTCCAGTCGATTGACAACGATGCGCAAGTCCTCCGCATGTCGGTGCATTTCGAAGTCTTCTTTTCGAATTCTGCGAGATATTTCTGCAGATCGTTTTTCTCGAGTTTCAATGTAGTGAATGACGCGATTGTTCGCCCATTCNGCAAGTAATGGCGCCCANCCATCCATGACGCTGGTCCATCCGGGGATGAACACAACGGGNCGCGCNCCNGAGTCGTTATTTGGGATGAACGAATAGACACGCAACTGAAATCCATCTGCACCCTCAATCAGCCGAGATTGGATTTCACAATCTGGNTTGTCGAGTAGTGATTTGACCTCTTGAATNTTCATGCTCTCAACTTACCCAAACCAACTGCGTGCTTGAACATTCACACGATTCTACCTTCATTGCGTAGCGCTTTGAGGTGACTCTTGGTTTGGTCGAGTTTCAGCAATGGATGCGCATCGGGAGTGTCCAGGTAGGCGGCTTGACTCAAATCATCAATGTCTCGCAGCCCACTTTCCCAGGCGTCAAAAACCGCTTCATGGCGCTTTTCGCGGTGTCGGATGTAATGTGACAGTAATTTTTCAGGATTGGTTACTACAGGCCCGTGTCCAGGAAATAGTAGGCGAGGTTTGTAATCTCGCAATCGCTTCAAATCTCGGATGTATGCCGTCATGTCGCCTTCTCCACTTGGGACAAGAATGGTTCCCACTTGGGCCACATTGTCTGCTGAAACGATTCCTGCATGTGAAACAAAAGCCAACTGTCCGGGGCAATGTCCATGTGTTTCAATGACATTCCAGATGACTCCATCAAGATTGAATAAATCACCATCTTGTAGTAAGCGTGTTTCACCGTGAGTACTTATTGAATCGAGTGTTTCATGGCTTCCCCATATGGGCGCAGTATACAACTGCGAAATGGCCTCTAAATCCCCGATATGATCTTGATGTCNATGAGTGAAGATGGTGCCCACNATGGTGGANCCTTCTTCGAGAATCGAATCGACTTTTTCCTGCANTTGTGTCAATCCATCAACGCATTTAGCAGCGGGGTCGATGATGACNCGGTCACCACCGGGNACTCCGAGGATGTAGCAATTGGTNTGTGTAGAGGGNGGCAATGTATCGGTGGGTAGTGGCAAGCACTCTACACCAGGTCCGAATTCAATCCGAGTATTCTTGCGAGGAGGTGTACTCGACATTCTTGCGATTGAATTTTCAATTGTGTCCTCTAACAACTCTCTCAAAATCATGACCAATGGTGGGGGGAGTCGGATTTCATTGGCCATCCATTCGTCCAACAGCCTACGCGGAGTCGCCCATCGATATTCGTCAAATTCAGGCCTTTCACCTGAATGNAGAATCGGTTCAACNGNACATTCTACAGTAAAAAAGTGATTCCGAAATCGCAGTGGTGCCAAAGGGGGCGTCGTGCGCTCNCTAATCACGACAAACCCTTCGTCCTCAATACTGATTTCACCTGATTCGACCAACCGAAGCCAAGCAGTTTTATCTTGCAAAATTTGCATGCGATTTTCATTTTCAATCTGTTTTAGACNATTCGGACTCGGCACGATTCCAACTTCCTCAATCATCTCACGCATGAGGGCAACCAATGCAACTCTCTCGTCTTGATCTCGGTCTGCAAACCATTCAGGATGCCCCTCCAACGCAGCTCGGTCGGTTCGACTGACTCCACCACCAGGGAAAGCCCAGTAATCGGGGAAAGAAGGTACAGTCGAAACACGATGACAAACTAGAATCTCACTTCCTCTCCTCAGCATGACTGAGGCAGAGGGTCGTGGGGCGTGGGGCTTGGCTCGAGCGACCTCCATCGTCCTCGGACTACCCGGCGGACTTGAATGCTATCACCTAGTCGCAGGACCATGGAGCCTTGGGAAATTGAGCCATTGACCGAGGAGGAAGCAGCTGCCTACGAGGCTCGCAGCGAGAAATTTCGACTATTCGGAAAGGTCACTCTAGCCATCATGATGTCGACAATGATACTCACATGGGTCACGAAATATTTCTTCATGGCCCTTCTGTAAATTCATGAATCCCCTTCGGTTCGCAAAGGGTATGCGCATCAGCCATTCCACCTTAACCGGCGACGAAGCCTATGTACACGACATCCCTAGTTTCGGCCTTGGTGTGTTCCTGATGTCTGAACCAGGTGANTGCAAATCTGCTTGTTTGNCCGCACTTAATGCAGGATATACNCACATTGATACTGCCCGTGCTTACAGTAACGAACATGAAGTCGGCGAAGCGCTCAAGGAATCTGGAGTGAAACGTGAAGACGTGTTCATTACCACCAAATTGCGCCGAATGCATGCAGTTGGATTTGAGGAGGTATTGGAGCACTGTCAAACCTCTCTAGAGTTATTGGATACCGATTACATCGATCTCTATCTTGTCCATGCACCACCTGAAGATATGGACCACAGGGCTCCAGTTTGGAAAGGAATGGAGCACTGTCTTGAACAGGGTTGGGTGAAGGCGATTGGTGTTTCAAATTATGGTGGGCATCACTTGGAAAGTATGCGAGAATATGCCAAATACCTGCCTTCAGTCAATCAAATTGAGGTCAATCCATGGCTGCAGCGTCCCGAGTTGCGAGCTGCAACTCAATCAGTCGGAGCGAAGGTNATGGCCTACTCNCCATTGGCAAGAGGACACAAGTTAGAGGATCCTGATTTGATTGAGATTGCAAACCGATTGGGGTGTACTCCAGCTCAAGTGGCCATCAAGTTCTGTCACGACTTGGGTTGCATTACGATTCCTAAATCCAGTCGCGAAGACAGAATCGTCGAAAACCTAGCCTCACTGAATGTCGATTTGAGTAGTGAGCGCGAATCACTCGCAGCCATGGAATGTGGCTACATCTCGGGATGGGACCCCACTTCAGAACCCTGATNAGCGTGCATCAGCAGCAAGGAATTCGTTGACCAGATGCGCATTTTGGTCACGCATNTCGCCCAATTCAGTCAACCAAGTTGCAGCCTTGTCAATGGTCATCTGTTTCAATTCTCCACTGAGGATGTCGCCTGCGACATATCCCCGACGAACCTCTTCAAGAGCCGCATCATCCTGTTCGAAGAAGAAGTTGAGATATTGGAACGCAACATCGATGTCAGGATTCCCACCCAGCCGTCGGTGTTCCTCGACCGTCGCTTGACCACCAGAGAACGAGCGCTTGAATTTCTTCTCCATTTTCTTCAAATCTTCATTGAGGAAAATGGTCGTTTCAGGCATTGATGAAGACATTTTACCCCCTGTCATACCGACTGCAAATCGATGATATGTGCTACTTGGTTGGAGCAAACCAGGGCCGCCCATGCTACGCTCTAGATGGAGTAAAGACATTCGAATAGGATATCGATCGCGTTGTGTAGCGGCGGGCAAATCGACAATTCCGTGCTTTGCGTCAGCCATGATGTCGCTATATCCGAGTCCCTTCAGCGCATCGACAATCCTAGCGAAAACACCCTTCACAGTGGCTTTGTCACCACCAACAATATTCTGATTTTCATCCATGACGGACACCGTGATTCGCAAACCACCGTTTTTCCGGTCGTTTACATTGAACCAATTCGTCTTCCCTGCAAGACCACGACAGAGTCGCAGATGCGGATCTTGGTCGACGCCAACGGGGACGACAATCGGCCTTAGCCCTCCATACTCCTCCAACTGAGGATGTAGAATATCTCCGGCTTGAACCAGCGGCGCTTGTACATGCGCGAGGTTTGTATCACCCTTGAATCCGTAAATGGCTTCAAACTCAGACAAGTTGGTGCGCTTGCCTAGGGTAAATCCCATGCGCTGGACGATGGGGCGCGTACTCTGGAAGTAGATGTGGGTCCGCTCAGGGTCTAAGCCCATGGCGACATAATTGGAGACATATTCCTCAAGTGCAATCTTGCGGCAATCTGACAAACTGTATCCTCGCGTTGCATTTGCTTCTAAATCTGCGACTGCAATGGTCACATCAGCACCTTGTTCTTGGAACCATCGAACCTGATCAATGACCATCTTGTGACCCAAGTGCATCTGTCCACTTGGCATGAGTCCAGTCATGACTCCGAATGCTTCTCCACGACTCTGTGCTTGCAGTACATTTCCTAGTTCACGATGCGCGAAAATAATGCCACGGCGATGGTGAAGTGAAGGGTTTGGAATCTGTGACAGTGAAATCGGTTCAAGTCCGAATTGCTCAATGATGCGCTCGTAGTCCGTAGAGACTTCACTCGACCACGGGTTGATGTCGACCATCAACTCGGCGTAAACAAGGCGGCTAAGAAGGCGTCGGGTGTGTTTAGACCATTGCCGATGGTTTGACGTGCTGAATTGGTATGCCGGTTCATGGCGCGCATGTGTGTCCTCGGTGGCGGTCTGGTCGGTAGTTTCGTCGCATCTACCCTGCATGAGCGTGGACACGATGTCCGTGTAGTCGACGCTGAACCCATACTGGCGATATCACCAGATATTGAATGCCTCAATTCTCGTGTGAATGCAGATAATCTTCTCGCCTTTGTAGATGGATTTGATGTCACGATAAATTGTTTACCCGGACGAATAGGTCATTCGATTCGAAAGCATTTGCTCAGTATCGAAGGAATGAGAATCGCTGACTTGGCCTTCACTGCAGAAGATCCAAGGTCACTCCATGATTTGGCAAAGAAAAACAATGCCTCGTTGATTTACGATGTGGGAATTGCACCAGGGTTATCGAACGCACTATTGAAAGCTGCAGAATCTGAAATGGGTACGCTACAATCGGGGAAGATTTGGGTCGGAGGCAATCCACAGGAACCGGATGACGAGTGGTCCTACATGGCTCCATTCTCACCCTCTGATGTGATTGAAGAGTATACGCGTCCGGCCCGCATACGGCGCAATGGACAGAATGTTTCGGAACCCGCCTTGTCAGAGCGTCACCTCATTTCAGTTCCCGGATACGGGCAAATGGAAGCCTTCCTGACCGATGGGGTCCGTTCATTGCTGGATACGATTGACAGTCATGAATTGCTGGAATATACAGTACGCTGGCCAGGTCATATTGACAGGTATCTTTCGCGAGAATATTCAGAGGACGATTTGATTGAAGCTTGGAAATTTGACTCAAATCGCCCCGAATTTACATGGCTTTCAGTTTTGGTCACGAACGGCCAACAATCACGTAAGTGGGATGTAATTGATGAAGGTCAAGACGGGTGTTCTTCAATGGCGAGNACCACTGGTTTGGTCACCGTGGAAGTNGCTGAAATGCTCGCTGATGGCACNTTGTCNGATANNGGAGTGATGCCACCTGAAGTTTTGGGAACTGATTCGAAACTANTNCATCGNCTCATAGCAGCAATGCGAAAGGCAGGTGTTCNAATCATTGATCATTCAGACGGCGNGTNATCACTCTTCTTCTGGATATGGATACATGGCCTTGTCATGTGCCAAAGTTGAGCGAACGGCAATCGGTACAGCAAGTACGACAAGNACAGCAAGAATTGGTAGAATCCAAGACGGTTGAACATCAGGCTGTGGNTCAATCAGCCAAGTGAATCGAATCTGTGAATCTTGGAATGGTGAACTCCATTCGAACAAATCATAGGTGTGGTGACCTACTGCNATAAAGGGAGGGAAATTGTTGAACGTNCCCTGCATGATTTGAATTTCTNCATCGACACCTTCCCATGTGANCTGAACAANCGCATCACTTGGAATGGTCAGCGCAACACCCGTGCCATTGAGAATACGATATCCTGACATGAGATGGTTGTTGTCCAATGTCAATTGGTTNATGGTNCCATCATCAATCCTTTCGACAGAAGTGAATTCTCCTCCCGTGATTGTAACCAATGTATTCCCGGGGACATCCCAACCCCCTGATGTGCCAGTGGATCCCTTCAATGTGATAGATTCAGACGTNCGCTCTACTTCAGTTGCCATGTGATTGGAAGAGTACCACTCTCCCCATGTGGTGAACCAGTAATCTTGGCTGTCAATCCAGGAGACAACATCACGGTCGCGGCGTACATTCAGGTCAGCAATTCTTGCTTCCCAATATAGACTNGCATACCCATCTTGCTCGATGGCTTCTTCAATCATGGTCTTGGATGCGACACTTTGCTCCAAACTCCCCGCATTTCGTTCGATTGACCACAAGTATCCATCAGTATTGGTTTCNACTTGATCACCAACAATTCTGAAGCCCGAATTATGCATTGTGTTGTACGTCAAGGTATCGAGGTTATCCATTGGGATTCCAAAAGAAAGGGGTTCTTCACCCCATCTTGAGGCATTGATTTGAGAAGTGAGGTAATCTTTGCACTCATCGATGACAGCAATATCATCTTCNACACTTTGTCCAGGCATTCCGTGACAACCAAACTCGTCACCAAGTGCAAGTCGCTCACCACCNACCACTTCCTGGATGAGCCACCCGTCTGCACGCCACGCAACTGCGTTGGGTAAAGTAAGCGAGATGAGCAGGACACTCAGCATGAAGATTGCACGACGCACGGAATTCATCCGAGCGCCTCTATTTCTTGACATTAACCTACAAGCAATAGGCAATCATCAAATGCAGTTTGATAGATGGATGGACATGGGGGAGATTAGCGAAGCAACCTTGGCAGANCTTCACAAGATATGCTTCATNCCGGGNGCTACAGTTCCGCTACCCAAATCACCATTGTACAGTGTATTCCTGTCTACACTCCCGATTATGTTCAGATCGTTTTTCAGGCTTCGTTATCNAGGAATAGGNCGAATTCCGCGNAAGGGNGCAGTNATTATTGCAGCCAATCATACCTCTCACATCGACCCATTTACCATCATTTCAGGTGTTCGGCGGCGAATACATTACTTGGCCAAAGATGGACATTTTGAAAAATTCGCGACATCTATTATTATGAAAACAAGTGGACAGATACGAACCCATCGTGAATCTGGTGCTGCGGATGCACTAAGCAGTGCTTCCGATGTCTTGAGTGCTGGATTGGCCATGGGAATTTTCCCAGAAGGTACCCGCTCAAGACGAGATGAGGCACCGTTTCTTTCTGAGGGAAAAACNGGTGTTGCTCGCTTGGCAGCCAGCCACCCCGATGTACCCGTGTTTCCNACAGCGATTATTGGCGCTCGCTCAGTCATGGCGCCNCGTGACAAATCCATACGATTTTGGAAGCGTGTAGACATCACTTTTGGAGATGGTATCACCTGGAACAAATGGATTTTGCATCCTGAAGGTGGCGCACAAGATGAGGCNTCAATCCAGGCGATTATCAATTTAGATTCGGCTGAACAACGCGACACACTCAAAGGCCTTTACAGAAGNTTCACCGACCAACTCATGGGCTCGATTGAAGCNCTTGGNGCACCCTGAAAGGNTGCGGGTATTCTTCAAGAACCGTCGTGATTAGCACGTACTANCATGCAGACCTATCTCGACCTNCTACGNCGCATTCTCGANGAGGGAGTGGAACGTGGTGACCGCACCGGTACGGGTACATTGTCTGTTTTTGGGCACCAGATGCGATTCGATTTATCAGAAGGTTTTCCGGCTGTGACCACCAAACGATTGCATTGGCCCAGCATTATCCATGAGTTGCTTTGGTTTCTCTCTGGGGATACCAATGTGGCCTACCTTCAGGAAAACAAGGTCCGGATTTGGAATGAATGGGCGGATGAGAATGGAGACTTGGGGCCAGTCTATGGNAAACAATGGCGNAAGTGGGAAACNAAAGANGGNCGCGTAATTGATCAAATCGCTGAGGCAATTGAACTGATCAAAAGTAANCCTTCAAGTCGAAGAATTTTGGTCAGTGCATGGAACGTCGGGGAATTAGANGAGATGGCGCTCATGCCATGTCATGCATTCTTCCAGTTTTATGTCGCAGATGGCAAACTCTCTTGCCAATTNTATCAACGAAGTGCAGATGTATTTCTCGGAGTCCCCTTCAATATCGCATCATACGCCTTGCTAACCCATATGATGGCACAAGTTTGTGGCCTAGGCGCGGGTGATTTTGTTCATACCATTGGTGATGCACACTTGTATCTGAACCATCTCGAACAAGCTAGAGAACAAGTCACGCGTGAACCACTNCCACTTCCAATACTCAAACTCGATTCGAGTATCTCGGAGATTGATGATTTCACAGCTGATCATGTTGAAATTGAAGGATATGAGCACCATCCACACATCGCGGCTCCAATCAGCGTGTAGGTGAACGAATGAAATTAGCAATGATTGTCGCCATGGATGAGGACGGTTGTATTGGTCAACAGGGCGACTTGCCATGGAGACTGAAATCTGACATGCTTCGATTCAAGTCTCTGACTGAGGCTGACGGATTCAACGCGGTCATCATGGGACGAAAAACCTGGGATTCACTTCCCGATGCGTTTCAACCCCTTCCTGAACGAGTGAACATCGTGATGTCACGTGATATGGAGTGGAGCCATCCAGAGGCCGAAAATGCATTGTATCACGGGCGCGCAATCGAAATTGCATACGCTGAGGCCTGTGATGAGTGTTGGGTCATTGGTGGTGCCCAAATCTACGAAATGTTTCTCGATCGGGTCGAGGAGATTCACGTGACTACAGTTCACACAACAAAGTCTGGGGATGTGCAATTTCCCGAATGGAATCGTGAAGAGTGGTCAGAATCAGTTATTGAGACGATAGAAGCTGATGACGACAACGAGTTTTCGACCACTTATTCGGTCTGGACCAAATCATGATTGGTCATCTTGCATGGCTTCCGAAGCTTCTGACAACAATCCTAGTAATCGATGTGCTTCGTCGTTGGTTGGCATTCCCCTTAGGATTACTCGACTAAGAGTATCAGCGGCCGAGACTTTCTGATCTTCCCTTTTACCTGAAACTTCTGAAAGTTCTTCTGCACGCCTGCGTATTTCTCGCTTTAGGTCAGGATTCAGCAATCGCTCAGTATGCACAGTTTTTGGCAATGACTTTTCACGACCAACCTTGGGCAACAAGGTTTGNAACCACTCGTAGCATACAATGGCGACNGTATGGCTGAGATTCAGAATNGGGTANCCCTCCCAAGTGGGTATGGTCAACATCAANTCACATGCACGCAACTCTTCCTGNGTNAGGCCCATNCCCTCNGGNCCGAATACGATNGCNACTTTGCCTTCNACTTGNGACAANCGTTCACCCATTTCTGCGGGTAGTAAAAAATGCCGGAACAGAACCTTGTCGCCATGTTCTCTCTTACCACTGGTGCCGATGACCAAACTGATGTCTTCAAAGCAAGCATCCCAATCTTGGTGAATTTGACAATCATCNAGCACACTTTGGGCATGCTTTGCTCGATTACGAGTTTCNTCAGAGAATTCTCCATCATGTCGTAAAATTCTCAACTCATGCAACCCAAAATTGCGTANGCANCGGGCTACAGCTCCAATATTCCCCTCAAATTGNGGTTCAACTAGAACAATGACAAGTTCACAGTTCCATGTTGGATGTGGTATCGCTGAATTGGTGCCCATTGTCATGCCTCAAATTGATCAATGAGTGACTGCGATAATNGTTCATATAGAAACATCATCCACCCCTCGCCACGTTCTTGGTCGGGCATNGGGTAGGAAAANCTNAGGAAACCATTCGATTTNAGATGGTTCATGAATTCAATGAGTACCTGGCGATTGGGGTGATGTACGTGGCCAATCTCGCCTGATTGATCGACCTCGAGGGTCGACATGGTAACTCCTCAGTCCTCGCGGCGCTGCATGTATCGNGTTACGTAACCAGCAATCCAGTTTCGCATACGCTTGTTTTCTACATCGGTATACTCGGCAACNAATGCCTTGTTATGATCGAAATCATCGTTGAATTGATCAGGATATTCCTCACAGAGTCGGATAGCNCGGATTTTGATAAATGACGGTCGAATATTTCCCATGTTGTTCACTCCTCTACCAATTTGACTTCAATTGGGAATCCCTCTTCACGAGTGACGACCAAACGAATCTTACGGGGTGGCTTCTGAATGCCACGGGCCCAAATAGCGTGATTGACAGCTTCATCAATCCACAGTTCTTCATCCTCTTCCATCTTCATATGTCGGGAGACGTGCTTGCGAATTTCCTTCATGGCTCGAGCCGCACGCTGCGTACGAGGTACAGCCCATGCCGCGCGTAGTGGGACAACCATTTCCTTTGTTTCAGCCATTTACAATCCTCCTAACGTTGTAGTTTACTTCGACGCCAGTGATGNCGCTTTGGGTGATTTGTCACCTTGCGNTTGGTTCGTAGCATTACCCAAACAGGGACCCTNCGGTTCTGCTTAGTGACCTTGTTCAGGCGCTTCTTCTTTGCATAGGGTTTGTGTCGTGCCATGTAAATCCCTCAAATTCGTCGAATGGTGGTCTCCCGACGTCCGTTTTCTGAAAGTCCCTGCAAAATGCGTTTCAACATTTCATCGGTCACAGGGATTTGAATCTGATTGTTCTGATGTAGAGTATACAGGTGCTGCTTTACTGTAGACGCAAGTTCTGGATGTCCGAGTTCTACGCGTGCCAATCGGTCGCGAGCCTCAGGTGTGAGAATGGTGCGCATGGCATTTGAGATCACGTTTGCTTCCTTCTCTGCCGCAGCTTGTTCAACTTCGATTTGTGCCTGTTGCTCAGCTTGAGTTTGAAGTTGCTGCTGGATTTCTGCTTGGCGAGCAGCACGGAGTCGGGCCAATTCCTCGTCTTCGACGGTCATGACCTCACCCACAATCTCCTCTCCAATCAGTACTTACTCAAGCCAGGATAGGCGGCTTCAGCCTCAGGACGAACTTCATGAGCCACGGCATCGAGTAACTTCTGTCCCTCAGGAGTCAATACACGGCCCATGTTGACCGTTCCTGCGGCATTTCGACGGATTGCGACCAGTCCAGCATCTTCGAGTTGCTGAAGAGATGTGCGGGTCACATGTCGACTTCCGGTGGTTGCACGGTTCGGCGCCACACCTCGATTCTTGGGTCCTCCAAAAGCCTGAGATAGGTGGTTTACGCCAACGGGCCCCATACGTCCGACCTTGCGCAAAATAGCAGCACTGCGAAGGTGCCACCAGTTTTTCTGAACAGGGGGTCGCTCCTTGTGTGCGCCGGTCTTCACGAAGTCGGCCCAATCGGGTTGAGTGATTTTGTCATGAGCCTCTAGTCGCTCGGCTAGGGCAGGAATCAGGAGTTCTGCTGGGACATCGTAAAACGTGGTCATGAGAGGCACCTAAGCAGTTCGCCGACCAGCACCCCATATTTAACGCTGACCGCCCACCTACGGTGGGGCTTTCTCGGGATGGTTCTGCCAAGGTTCAAGGGTGAGATATTATTCGACGAATCATGAAGAAGGCATTGGCCCAAAATCCGAACATGCTTCGGACCATGGTTGGGCTTGGCTTGACACTCATTTTGATTCTGTCGTATGCCGTTTATGGCGCCACGATGGATTCCTCGTATTATCTATACAATACCACAAATGAATCGGTAGAACACGATGCTACAGATCAAGGTTTATCCGATGATAATACCACTCAAACATGGACATTTTCGACATTTAATGCCACGACATGGCTGAATGTCTCAATCGCAGGCATAGAATCGGGAGACATGGTCACGATTACGATATCAGATGGCGTTTGGTATCACCACGAAATGCTCGGCTCCGAGGATGCAGACCGATTCAGTTGTCGTCAAAACAATGAGCAAAATTACGAAGAATACAATGTTTGCACTGCGGCATCAACTCACTCAATTACAGCCGAAAATGANGGGAATCTNACATTCAGAGGNATNGTNCATCCAGCACTTCCTATGGGGGGCCTCGGTAGTTTGTNCGCCGACTCAATGGAAGAGGCTGAAGANNNCTCNAATGANTTAATTTCCAAGCANAATCGAACGTTTACATGGACNATTACTCTCANCAGTTCTGATAGTATTCATCCCGATGAATATNCACCNTACGTGCAATCGACATCGCATGATTTGGAATCGGTTGAAGTGTTCAAGGTNGATCCCGTCGAGGAGATGCTATGGTCGATTTCAGCATTGATCGGTTGCTTCGGCTTGGCNTTGATTGTTCCACTGATCATNTTTTTCGCAGCCCGAGCGAAGGAGATGCGAGAAGATCGCGTCAGGCAAACAGCNCTCGAAAANCTACGAGATGATACTGNGGCAGATGACTGACCGTTACGTTATTCTATTCTCGTGTTTACTGCTCGCTGAAGCCCATGCTGNCCNCNTCGAATCGACCCCCTGCTCGCCTCGCGCTTGTGTTGGTCGTAATGATGCTGTTTTCNACAGTACCTTTGGCNCAGGCGACCCAAGGTCGCGCNGGGCCTGACATTGTCCCAACTTCCGCTTACGTNTCTTANGTNAGTACNACTGATCATGCAAATCACGCACCTCTTTCTTCACAAGATCCATCTTCTGTTGGCATGAATCGACCCGCCGATTTGTGGGTTGTTGATGGCATGCTAGGACTNGAGCAAAGGATTGAAGTGACTTTGGAGAATCAAGGNGATTCTAGTGCCAGCAGTTTCAATGTTGACNTCGAAATTTTGCACGATGAATACANTGATTTTNTCCTCCATTCATACAGTGGGAGTGTTGGTTCCATTTCCGCGGGTGGCAGTGCCACGGTAACCACCACATGGATTCCAGATTACAGTGGGAATCACACCATTCGAGTAACCTCAATGCTCTCAAACGATGCCAATCCGAGCAATGATATTGGGACAAGAAGCCTGACCATTGGTAACTTGTATGATCAGGCTGAAACCAGTGGTTCTTGGTCCCTCGGTAGCAATTGGTATGTCTCAAATGAAGCATCACTTAGCGGTTCCAATTCGTTTCATGTCGGGGGTCAAACCTCAGCTTCAAATTACGGTAACAATTGGGATACATCATTGGTCAGTGCAACCATCGATACCTCTGATGCTCACGCAAATCCGACTCGTGGTATTGGGATCGGCTTCTTCTACACTGGTAGTTCATGGTCTGGCAACCCTCCTGCAGACAGCGGTGATGGCTTTGACATCGATGTGTGGGATGGGGCCGCTTGGGTCAGAATTTCACCCAATACTGTAAGTGGTGATATTGATACAGATTTTATCACAGATGGTAGTAGTTGGCTCATCACTGTAAACCAAGTTGGTAACGATGTTGTGCCTTACTGGGGCATTCCTGCGAATACGATGAATAGTCAGTTCAAATTCCGCATCAACTTCCACTCGAATGGAGCGGGCACAAATATTGGTCACTGGATGGAAGACATTGTAATGTTTTACGATCAAAAAGCGCGTGCTGAAGAGTATTCCATTTCAGCAAATTCAGGCTCCAGTGGACATGCGCAAGCTGGAGAATGGGCTGAAACTACCATCAGTTTGACCAATTCAGGTAATCTATCTGATTCAGTCGAAATGAGCGTATCGAACTTACCCGCAGGTTGGAATCATAAATTCCAACATATGACCGGTTCTCAAATTCCCGATGGGTCCCGACTGGATATCAGCAAAGGTGAGTCTAGAACCATCAAATTGCTCGTTCAACCTTCAGAGGGTTCNTCCATGGGTTCGACCACAGTTAACGTACACGCNCANAGTACTGAATCGACCGTGATGGCTACAACCANTGCATCATTCATNGTNGATCCGGGGTATCAACCAAAATGGGTAGAGCAAGACCCCGGGTTTGCTTGCGCACCTGGTAATGCCTGTGATTTTGAAATCACACTTCGAAATGACGGTGATGGGCAAGATACGTTTGCTCTTTCCACATCCCCGGTTTTATCTCATGATGGTTGGACATTTGGTCTCAAGTGGGATCAGCCTACCATGGTCACCATTCCGGCTGATGGAAGTGAGAGCGTGATGATTACCGCAAATCTCCCTCAAGATGCCCCCTCTGGTATGCGCGCGAGCTCGGCGTTTACAGCAATCAGTCAAGCCGATTCCGACAAAGTTTCAGTCATGAGGGCGAATGTCACGGCCTCCATGGTATCGAATGCTGCGGTAGGTGTTGCACCTGATGATATACCTTCAGAAGGTTGGTGGATTTCTCCTGGGGAATCGATTACTGTACCGTTTACCATTTGGAACAATGCCAGCCAACAAGATGCCTTTACCTTCACATTTGATGAGACGGGTGTATTTGGTTGGGGTATCGAGTTATTGTCCGCTTCGAATGTGATTATTGGACCCCATGATAGCACACGAGTTCTAGTTTCATTTACTGCACCGGAATCTGCACAAGCAAACGATCCTGGACCCATTGTCACACCTCACATCATCTCCACAGAATCTGGAATGAGTGGTGATGAAGATCCTTTTTCTGGGATCCGAGTAAGGCAACTACATGACATTGCAATCTCGATGAATACGCCAGACATGGATATCTTGCCTGGGCAGGTAAATCAGATTCCTTTTGAAGTGGAGAATCTCGGGAATGGTGCAGAAAATGTTGTGTTTGACCTTTCGGTTTCATCGGATTGGAATTGGTGGGTTCAGTTCAATAGTGCCACCATCATTGGGCCACTTAGCCTTTCTACGAGTTATGATGGCAATCACATTGCAATGGGGGTATTGTTCGTTGATGTTCCTGGCAGTGAAGATCCAAATCAAGTGTTTGATTTGATGTTTTCAGCAAGCCCATTTGAAGGCACTGATTCAACCCCCAATGATTCCCAGATTAATTGGCAATATCGGACACTGATGACAGCGATTCCAGAAATNACTGACTTTNAAGAAANTGAGGCATCCCTCTGGATGGGCCAGAGTGCTGAGTGGTCAATTCAATTNCAAAATTCAGGNAATACTTACGATAGCAGTCTNCGTATTCGAGTNACTACNGACAAGAACTTGCCNGGTATGTTGGTGCAAGCCGTTACCAGCCGAGGCGTTGGTCAGCTCAATGGATGGGTCGATGTTCCAATGGGNCCCGGTGGTATTGAAGAAATCACCATTCATTTCGAAACCATGGACAANTTNCCCCTAGGTGAATCGATNCGNTTGATTCTTGAAGTTGAAGGNGGGNGAATNACNAGCCAAGATATTTTNCAAACCGTTTCTACGGAATTGCNAGTATCNGTCGATCAAAANCGCAGTTTATCNGCAGTCTGGAACTTGGANCCTTCAATCCAGTTTGAGCCCGATTCAATGCGCACGTTCCACATCAATGTCACTACAGATTCNACGATGCCTATCACCGTAAATCTNTCATCGNAAANCCCNGAATCNGTGTTTATTGATTGTCGNCCAAGATCACAGAATGGTGAAATCGTCCTACTNNTACCTGCTTCAAACCCAGGTCCTGCGCAAACTGGCTCGATTGAATGCGATATTTCACTTGGCGCAGATGTACTAGATCGAACGGTGGAGTTTGAGTTGTCCGATGACTCAGGTAATCTCATCTGGTCTTCTGGACCAGTACACCTACAAACCATACAGGTCGATGATAGTGGTGGGTTTGCAGGATTCGGGAGTGCTGCTATTTTAGCCGGTGGAATCATTGCTTCCATTATTTTCGCAGCTTTCTTCATCTTTATGACAACCATGATTTTGAAGCGCCGTAAAGAGTTGGATGATTTAGAATATGGAGTTGATGACGAAGAAGAAACAGACACTGCTCCATTTGAACATTCATCAATCGTCCAGACACAAATACCATCCACACCAGTTGCTGAGCCGGTTGTCAATGTGCAACAACATGTGCAACCTCAAACCGCTCCACCAGGTCCTATGCCAGGAGCTCCTGGGCCTATGCCTACGGCTGCGCCAGTCCTCCAACAACAACCTGTTGTGACTACAACCTCTACCCCTGCTCCAGAGGACTTCACAGATACGCAATTGATTGCCGCAGGTTGGAGCCAAGAGCAAATTCAGGAATTACGTGGGAATGCGCAAAATCAGCAATCTGATTCAAATGATTCTTTGCCGACATTCAATTGTTTGGTAACCGGCCAAGTTCTAACGGCCAGTGACGCATGGTGGCAATGTGCAAGTTGTGGAGGTTTTGCCTCCTCTGTAGCCATAGCTCAGTATACACATTGTCCTACGTGTAACCATCCGATCTAGTGCCATTCGAGGTTCAACTTTTCATCGGGAGCATCCAGTTCACCACTCGGGTCTATCCCGGGTCCACATTCCCATTCGCCGTCAAATGGTTTCTGTGATAAACCGATTAAACCCAGCTGATTCAGGCGTGTAATTGCAGCTGCAGTTCTCTCCTCGACAGGAGCGATTCGCTCGTGGAAAGTNGTATCCAAAAAGTCACAAATTTCCCCAAATGAACGTGTTCCATCACACAACTCCCACAGCAGGCTATTCATGTCATCTAGAGGNCGTCTCAATTCTTTTGGAGCACGNAATAATTTCGCGATGACACCTTCAAANCGTTTGAATTTCTTGGGGTGNCGNATCACGATAAATCGNCCAGTCACGCCTTTCAATTCAGGATGGGGTCCTGCGGCACCTCGACGACCCCACCAAACAGGGAGTCGCACAGGATAGGCACCTTCCAATTCTTTCAAGTCGACCCCTCAAATATCCAAGGACCAAGTCCATGCGACCAATGAAATCATGCAAGCAATCCCCGTAAATGCACACAGCCTCATCAATTCATCACGCTCGGAGAAATTGCGTAGATACCATGTCCCAACACCGAGTATTGAACAGATGGACAGCAACAGCCACCAAGCTCCTGGCATGACCATCGGTCCCACTTCCCCCTCAAGGCACTGTCGATGAAACGGGCATCTCGAATCTCAATCCAGTATGCGCATTTATCCCTATTGGGTGCGACAGCGCAGTGTGTTCAGCAAGATTGATGAGATGCTGGTGCGATTCTCCCGGCTGTTCGGAACCGGGATTCTCCAACCGCGATTACAGATTTTCACACTCTTAATCGGCTTCGCAATCATCCATTCTGCTACATTTTACACCTCTTCGGAAATTACTTGGATCATATTGTGGTTGGGATACCTTGGTGTGATTGGAATTGGTCGGGCATGGGTTTCTAACGAGAAACAAAGAACGGCGATTGCAAGAAAGTTATCGGATGCCAATCCCGATGAGTTGCCGGATCTTCGCGTCAGTGCTCTTCTTTCTGCATTACAATTATTCATCATCATTCCATTGCTGATGCGTTCAAGCCATTCGATTTTTGGATTGTATGCGGTCGATGAAGGTGCAACAATTTCTGATTGGATGTTATTGGGTGTGGATTTGCTATTCCGTTCATTTTTAGATTGGTCTGAAATTTATGGTGTTCAGATGAGTACAATCGAGCTTGATTCAATGGGAGGTAGACATTTGTTCATGATTCTCCTTCTCACAATCGATTTCATCTTAATTCAGGGGCTATTTCGAATTTTTGATATTCGTCGAACGATTTCTGAAGGTGTTGCAGCGACAGTACGTGATCCAGAGATGGCCTACCGTCTGGGGGCCCGTGCTGTGCCCAGTTTGTTGGTGATGTTAGACGATGANGATATCGGTGTTGAACAGTGTCGAAACGTAATCGAAGCGCTTGCAGTACTGCAAGAATCAAGCGCATGTAATTTAATCATCAACAGATTTAGTGACGATGAACTAAAGGCAACCGCNATNTCTGCAATGGTTNCAATTGGTCACTTGCCATCNTTGGTTGACACACTCAATTCAGATGTANATGCGGANCGACTCGGTGCGATAACAGCATTGCGTAAACTCGCACATCCTGAATCCATCCCNGCTTTACTTGCGGCCTTTTTAACAGCAGAAAACGCCGAAAGAGAGCAGATTCTACAAGCATTGTCGGCCACAGGTCCCCCTTCATATCCACACCTCCGAAAAGCACTCAGGGATACCAATACCAGGGTGAAATTGGTCGCTCTACAAGGCCTTAAGTTAGACTCGAGTGAGTCATTGATGATTCAATTGATTGAAATGTCTTCAGATGCAGATGCTGATGTACGTCTTGCGGTGGTCGATGCGATGCAACGTTTCTCNGATGGTCGTGTTGTTGCACCATTGGCCAAAGCTCTAGAGGACGAAGATGAGCGAGTAGCGCGACAGGCTAAACGTAGCCTAGATCACTTGGNATCGGTCGCCGCTCGCAAGGGGATTTCATCTGACCAATGATCCATCTGNTTCAATGTTCTAGTGACATTAACAGCATCACCATCAGTCCACCAATCTACAGCCACAAAGGTTGGTTTAGTGCCATGTAATTCCCAACACTCAAGAGAACGATTGAGCAAGAAATCATAGTCATTCACGATGTAGGCCCGAGTCCAATCAGAAGTGCCTCTTTCATTCGATAGCCAATTGTTCATGTGCCATACTGGTTGCGATGCGTCACCCCTGTGAACATCACATGTCATATCCTCNGGATTTTTTTCGGCATAATTTGTTGTCCACCCATGCTCAACGAAATTATGNAGNTATGGATATTGAGGATCATATCCNCCTTCAATGAACACAACGAGATTTTGTTGNTTATCNATCATTGTAGTCAGAGAGGGCCACTCTTCTCCCAATGTTTGAATGTGCAATTTTTCCATGAGCCCGCTCATATTGAGTATGTACTCAATATGGGTATATGGTACATGGACTTCGAAGAGTAGCGTCACGACATCCCTAGTCGATGAATTCATCTTTTCATGAATGAGNGAGAGTAATTCGACAGCGTTTTGACTTCCAAGGCTNCATGTGCCGTGGCAAAATGAAGTATTTTCTAGAGATTCAGAGTATCTCGAGTGGTGTATATCAAGCATAAAGGCTCGATAACCTGCATCCCATTGCAGAGTAAGATTTTGGCGATGATTGGCAGCCAAGAAATTGTAACCTTCATCTGATGATGAATGAGCGTTATGAGTTTCGGGATAGGAAACTTCTGTGTACTGACGATCACAATTTTCGCTCAAACCATTGCATGGTTCCACCATTTCCTTCTCCAATGGCATCGTGATTGTGGGCGATAAGCCAACCAACAACAAGGCGACAATCAAGGAAACACCCGCCGGGTCAATATTCCGGCTCATGACTTCAACTCGCAAGATTGTCAATCATTGCATCGATAGTCTCGGGGTTTGCTTCTTTGTCACGACCGGACAAGCAAGCACGCCCAATTACATCTGAACCGATGAAGGAGAATTGTTGACGCATTGCCATGATNACATGCGCGCCACCNCCTCCACTGTGTGTACCTAGCCCAACTGGTTTGCCAGTACACATTGTTCGGAATTGCTGCCAATCTGTCGACATCCAAGCAATTGCATTGTTCAATGTAGGCGGCATTGAACCATTGTATTCAGGTGCGATAACAATCCAAGCATCAGCATTAATCATCTTTGTAATCAATCCAGAAACGTCTGGTGCATCCTCACTCTTCGAAAGAGCTACTGTAAACATCGGCAGGCCCATTTCGGCTAAATCGATAATTTCGGTTTCATGTCCTTTGGATTGTGCATTTTCTGCAAATTTCTCTGCAAGTTCAAAATTTGTGCCTGATGTGGCAGTAATCATCAGAAAGCGAGCCATATCACTGCGAGAGGTCATTGATTCTTGAATTGTGCTGACGTACTTGCTGCGGCGAGCGTCAGCGGCGAATGCTTATGCATAGAAGGCGTACGTGAAGAGCCGGAGATAGGCATGCCTGAGCACGGTCACAAAGTTTGCCCGCACTGTGACCACCCGTTGACGGGTACTGAAGCAACCTGCCCCACGTGCTCAGGTCCACTCTTTGGAATCGCACCAAAGGCCACACAGTCTACCGAAACCAGCACTGTGACTATCGACAATGTACCTGTCCCAACCTACACTCCTACACCGTCAGAGGATACTTCATCCGAAGTTGGGGACTCCGTATCATCAGCCGAGACATCCAGAGCAGACCTATCTGCAGATGAGCTCATCCAACAGGGTGAAGTTTTGAGTATTGAAGGTCAGCATGCTGAGGCCCTTCGTTTCTTCAATCAGGCCATTGCATTGGACCCATCCAAGCATATGGCTTGGTTCAATCGTGGTGTTGTTAGTGAAGCAACTGGTGATGTTCAAGATGCGGTGCAGGCCTTCAAGTTGGCTTTGCAAAATGCTCCTGGTCACGGTGCAGCCAGTGCTAATCTAGCCGTACTACTGGCCCGAATGGGCCATGCTCATGATGCAGTTGAGCATGCACAGAACGGTTTGATTGCATTCCCCGGACATCCAGCTCTACTCGAGATCATCTCTAGCACAGGGGCACAGGCACCTGTTATCGAATTACAGGCAGAACCCATCGCAGAATCTCCCCCAGTTTCCCCCGTAGAATCATCTGATTTCGTTGATGAGGCCGTTCTTGTAAATGAGGCAGTAATCCCGGAACCCGATGCTGAACCNGAACCGCAGTGGGTTCAACCCGAGGGCAATATCAAGTCTCTAGGTTCTGCCCCAGCACCAATTGAACCGATTCCTGTTGAAAATACGCAAGTTCAAACTTTGAATCTCGATGAATTGGCAGATGCTGCAAAGGTGATGATCCGTAATGGTGACCCTGCCGGTGCGCTGGAATCTCTTCGCCCCCATCTTCCTGAGGCTGCAGCCGAACATGCACTATCTTGGCGTGTTGCCGCCAGTGCAATGGCGCGCCTTGATTTGACTGATGCTGCAATTAATGCATTCGAATATGCCACAGATTTAGATCCAAACGAGGCCTCTGCATGGTTTAACAAAGGAGCCCTCAAGAAGAAATTGCAGGATATTGAAGGCGCTATGCATTGTTTCCAAACCGCTCTTAATCTAGACAACCAATACGTCAAAGCCGCAAATGGTCTTGCCATGGTTGCAACTGATTTAGGAAAGGCCGGGCTTGCCATCGATGCCTACCGCGCACTCCTCAGCGTTGAGCCCACTCATGCAAGTGCCCTCATCTTTGCAGAGTTGTTGATTGATTTGGCAGAGGGCGAAGGTCGCGCCATTGAATTTGACATGAATTTACCCACAACTCTACCGGCTGGACCTGAAATGGCGTCCGAGGCACTGCAATACTTGTCCACCGGTCCCAGTACAATTCGCGCTCGAGCGCTTAGCATAATGGGTGAACATGCAGAGTCAGTCACAATATGGAAAGATCTGCTAGAGCAGGATAAGTCCAATGCTGCTTTGTGGCTAGGCCTAGCTCGCTCGCTAAGTGCTGCAGGCAGTGAAGACAAAGCAGCGGCTTGTCGTCAAAAAGCACGCGATTTGGGTGAAGATGTTGCAGAGCCAGAGCCGGTTTCGAGTGTAGAAATAATTGCAGACCCACCTGTAGAAGAATCGGTTTTGGTGACAGAAACAGAGGCTCCACAGGCGGATGAAGGAGACGATCCTTGGGGGGATCTTTCCTCACCGGTTGAGGATTCAGAACCAGTACCAGTGCCAGAATCCAATCCTGAAATCCAAATTACAACTGAAGAGATCATGGTCCACGAATCCGCCCTAGACACCATACAGTCTCCAGAACCTGTTGAATCTGAAGAAAGGCCAGAAGTGGATTTAGCTGCAGCAGCATTAGAGGCCCAGAGTCAATCAATGTCTGAGCACGCAGTCCTTCCCGATTCATCCAGTGTCGCCAATCAAGACATTGAGTGGTATAACAAAGGAAATGAGTTGCTAAACAAAGACCGATACTCGGAAGCTCTTTCATGCTTTGATCGTGCTTTGCCATCGTTCAAAGATGACAAAGCGATGGCGATCAAGATTCTCAATGGTCGGGGAAATTGCTTTTACTACCTTAATCAGTACAAAGATGCGATCGAGAATTATTACAAGGCATTTGGAATTGACAAAAGCTTGACAACAGGTAAGGCACTGTACAATATGGGTACAGCCTATGCGGAATTAGAATCATATGACAACGCGATTCACTGTTTCAACCAATCGATTGGCAAGGATGTTGGCGAACCACTCGATGGACAAAATAAGAAACGTGCGAAAGAGCAAATTCGACTTTGCAAAAAACTTCTGAAAGAACAAAAACGGAATTCTTGATTTATTCCTCTTCTAGCATCTCTTCATATTCTGATTCAAGTTGCTTGATGATTTTGGCATTAAGGCCNTAAGTTGCTGCAACGGTATCAAGCANTTTTCTCTCTTCAGGAGTAATAATTTGATCTTCCATTGCAGTTGTATATGCATCCAAGTAAGCCGCTTCCTCAGGAGTGTGAGTAGAGGGTATGAAACGACCTGATACACTATCGAGGATTCCCAAAATTGGATTTCGTATCGTAATCAGGGAAATACCAACAATCACTCCACCAGCCATTCCATAGCCAATGAAAGCCTCCATCAATTCACTTCCAACTATGAAAGCGATTACACCGAAACCAGTGAATAACGCGTTTCGGAAGGTTTTTCTTAAATTATTATCAATACCAAATACAGTATCNTTCAATGTTGCGTGAACAAACATCATTGCTTCAAATGCGATCGCCACAGGAGTAACTAGCAATGACAAAGTCCAAAGGAAATATTTGACTCTTTCAATTCCATTNGGGTCACCATATCGCCAAATGGTCTCATCAACGAATGTCACCTGTCCACCGTGAATAGCGAAAATGAATATCAAGAGGGAGAACCAAAACACAGCACCAATTACCTTGCCAAGGAATCCAATGTAGAGNGATCTAGAAGTCAGACTCTTGTTAATGTCGGGATTTTCACCTAATAGATGGGATTTGATTGAAGAACGAATGAACAAGAGTGCAATTACAGAAACAAATGGTGATGCGAGAACAATCAGCCAAAGTCCAGGTGGTTGAGTGGTAATCGTAGTTTCGAAATCAGCTGAACATGTTCCAATTTGAGTAACGGCATCATCCATCCATGGTTGATGGGAGCCGAACCAAATTTGTAACTCCGGGGTAGAACCCTTGGCACAAACGATCCACGCCGCATCAGAAACATAGAAGAAATCAAATCGAACTATTGTTAACCAAATTATGATTCCAATGATTGGACCCAAATACCACGCATGTTTCCTGAATCCGGGTTTATACATGAAAGTCAGGCGATTTAGCCTGTAGTAAATCGGCATGCATAGGTACAAAATAATTGCAGTGATATGGGCTATGAAGAAAATATCAATTGTCCAATGCCAAAGAATATCCTGTAGCCATTCATACTTGCGAATATACAGAATCCCTGTAGATATCAAAAAGGATGCTTTAATTCCTTCACAAATGAGTAAAACTGACATGAATCGATTTTCGTATCCATCAGAACGAGCCCTCCAAACAAGGGCACTAAGTGCTAAGCACCATAGTAGAATCAGTAGAGACCCCCAAGATATAATCATCCTGAGTCCAAATAGGTCAGAGAAAGCAGCTAGGTAGTACTCTCTAACCGTCCACATGGTGTTTCGTTCAAAGCCCGATTTAATGGCTTTGGGGTACATATAATTCCTTAAATCAATATTCACAAATACGAATTAAATTCGACTTCGAAAAAGCATCAATANTAGAAAANTNGTCTTTTCTTCAGATAGATGGGTTTATTGCNTTACAACGTTATGAAGTTCCATGACAGGTGATGGTGGTCGCGAGTTAATTGTTCGGCTCGGCGGTAAAGATTTGAACAAAGATGGCAGAATTATCAATCTCGTAGTCGTGGGTTCAAGCCGATTTTATGATTATTCGATTGTAGAAGAAGCGCTCGATGACTGGGTTAAGTCAGAGGCAAATCCAGATCTTGTGATTACTGGTGGTGCAAGTGGAGTCGATTATCTGGCAGAACGCTGGGCTGANAACCACAATGTTCCGCATGCTGTATTTTCAGAGGCTTGGAATGCGCCTCGTTCGGGTCTNGAAGATCAAGGTCGCAAAGAAGCGCCAACTACACTGACAAATGAGTTGCTCTCTGCGGCCACACANATCATTGCATTTCCCTCNCCAACAAGCAAATGGACTGAAATNGTGATTGAAATGGCGGAGAATCGCAATATTCCGTGCGTTGTAGTACGTGTCGATTAAGTCACTTTTACAATTGGATTGCCGACAGACCCTTGAATCGAGTCACACACGCCCAAGCGATGGAGGAACGTTTCGCCGCCCAGCGGATGGCGCCACACGGCGCCATTCCTGTTGAGGAATCAGTTGCTGTGGAGGAACCACTTGAGATTCATATCAACGGCTCTCCATGGGTCACAACCATGCGGACTCCTGGACAGGATCATGCACTCGCCATCGGCCTTCTCTANACGGAAGGGATCCTTTCGAATTCTTCTGAGGTCACGACCATTGAATTAGAGGAAAATGTCATCATTATNCAGGGTGATTTGTCTGCCGAGGGNCATACCCGTGGNTTCGTCCGTTCAAGTTCCTGTGGAGTTTGTGGCAGTGCATCTTTGGAATCTGTTCTTGCTCGCAATCCNCCAAAAATCCCAGCTGATGGTTTTTCTTTACAGTTCGGAGATATTGAGCAGTTAATCGNGAAATTAAATTCCTCNCAATCATTCTTNCAAACTACTGGTGGGATGCACGCTGTCGCCTTGTTCGATCAAAGCCTTGAGCTTGTCAACTTGTCGGAAGATGTCGGTAGACACAATGCCATGGACAAGATTATCGGACAATCCATCGATAAGCTACCACTCTCTAGATTTGGGTTCTTACTCAGTGGTAGAGTNTCNTTTGAAATGGTTCAGAAAGCNGTAATGGTTGGTTCACCTTGCATCATCGCAATTGGTGCTCCTACAAGTTTGGCCATCCAACTTGCTAGACAGCATGGCATGACACTAATCGGGTTTGCAAGAGAATCTAGATGTAATATCTACACCGGTGCGTGGAGAATACAAGGGGTGGAATAGACATGCGGGATGACGTGAATGCTCAGTCTCCGATTAAATCNGAACGTCTGAAAATCCGNAAACCCAAGCGAGTNGCAGCAGGTATTACNGGNGTGACCAAATCGTTTGGAATCGGTNTNTCCGAAGCGGGGCTTGGTCGGACATTGCGAACCATGAGATCNGTGAACAGATTCGATGGATATGATTGCCCCGGCTGTGCATGGCCTGATCCTGATGATCATCGTTCAGGATTTGAATTCTGTGAAAATGGTGCNAAAGCATTTGCGACAGAAGCCACAAAAAAACGTTTGACNCCGGAAATACTACGTTCAAAATCAGTACAGGAATGGTCAGATTATTCNGATATGGANCTGGATAAACTGGGTCGCTTAACAGAACCCATGGTCCTGNGACAAGATTCCAACCATTATGAGAGAATCAGTTGGGATGATGCATTTGCCATGATATCAACTGCCGTTAGNAATCTNGACCAACCAAATGAAGCCGTACTGTATACATCTGGTCGGGCCTCAAATGAAGCTGCATTCTTATGGGGTACGNTATCCCGTCAAATTGGAACCAATAATCTNCCAGATTGNAGTAACATGTGTCATGAATCCAGTGGTGTTGCCCTCACGCAATCGATTGGTATCGGTAAAGGAACGGTGAAGTTAGATTGTTTCGNNCATGCAGATATGGTACTCGTTATTGGACAAAATCCTGGAACAAATCATCCTCGTATGTTGTCAGCATTGGCTCAGACTAAACGTAATGGGGGTACAGTCATCAGTATCAATCCACTGATGGAAACTGGACTCAACCGTTTCAAACATCCTCAAGAAATCATCCGGTTGATGGGGAGAGGTACACCGATTGCAGATGCTCACTATCCTGTCAGAATCGGTGGAGATCAAGCCTTGTTACAAGGTATATCGAAAGTTATACTGGATGAAGGCAATTTAGATTGGGATTTTATCGATGAGCATGTCGATGGGTTTGAGGAATGGAAAACCAACATTGAGTCAGTTTCTTGGGATTCTATTGTGACGCAAAGTGGAATCGAGCAAACGCAAATCACAGAATTAGGCGAAGCGGTGTCAAAATCAAAGAATCTGATCATTTGCTGGGCGATGGGGATTACCCAGCATGAAAATGCCGTAGCAACAATTCAAGAGGCGAGTAATATTTTGCTTGCAGGTGGACATTTCGGTCGCCCAGGTGCCGGTGCTTGCCCGGTACGAGGCCACTCAAATGTACAAGGTGACCGAACTGTTGGGATCAATCATCACCCCAGTGAATCATTCCTCGCTGCATGTGAAGAGGCTACGGGCATCGTCATGCCACGTGACTCTGGGTTTGATACCGTTCAATTCGTTCATGCAGCACGCAAGAATTCAGTCAGATTGTTCATGGCCCTCGGTGGGAATATCCTATCGGCAATGTCTGACACTGAAGAGGTCGCCAACGCCTTACGTAAGATTGATCTCACAGTTCAAATTTCGACCAAGTTGAACCGCAGTCACTTGGTGACCGGCAAACAGGCACTGATACTACCCTGTCTCGGTAGAACCGAAATTGATCCTGCAGGCTTTGTAACAGTCGAGAACTCGATGGGTGTTGTTCACTCATCGACCGGGAAATTGAAACCGGCATCTGAATCACTACTCAGCGAACCGTCTATCGTTTCTAGAATGGGTAATACTTGCTTTGGCGAGACTCCATTCCCGTGGAGTCAATATGGTTCCAACCATGATTTGACAAGGGATTTGATTGAATCAGTATTGCCTGGTTTCTCCGGATTCAACTCACGGGTACGACAAAGTGGTGGATTCTATCTCCCAAATGGTCCCCGTGATGGACCCACATGGAACACACCAACGGGCAAAGCCAGTATGCATGTTCACAGGTTACCNGAACGAGTGACCCCCGATGATCGCTTCATCCTCATGACGATTCGAAGCCATGATCAATACAACACGACTGTGTATGGAATGGACGATCGATATCGGGGCATTTACAATGCGCGTAGAATCGTGATGATGAATCCAGAAGATATGCAAAAANTGGGGGTCGAAAATTCTGAAGCCGTTGATTTAACCAGTCATTTCGGAGAACGTACCATTCAATCTCTCGATTGGAAAGTTGTACCATATGATATTCCAAAGGGCAACCTTGCTGCCTATTTCCCTGAAGCAAATGTACTCATCCCNCTTGAATCNGTTGCCAAGGGTAGCAACACACCGACATCAAAATGGGTAGAAGTCAGCGTGGNCCTTCGCAAGCATTGAAATTAGACGGCTGTGAGGCAGGTGTATGGCCGAGGAGGACTGTGGGGCGACCTTTGCGCTACCAATGTCGGAAGACATCGAGGTGATTCCTGTGGTAATCGATGTCACAGACGACGCCATGTCCGCAATGGAAGGTGCAATGGCAAGTGCTGAAGATGCTGATGTTCTGGTGATTAGTGTGCTCGGTGGGGGTTGCTCCGGATTCATGTATGATTTACAAATCCAGTCAAAGCCCGAAGAGGATGGCTGGCAATNCATCAGTTGTGATGGCATTACGATTGCAGTTCATGATAAAGACAGCAAGCAATTGTCAGGTATTACACTCGATTTCGTTAACAGCCTCATGGGTGGGGGATTCAAAGTCATCAATCCCAATGCACAGAAAGCTTGCAGTTGTGGTAAATCCTTCCGCTAATTCGTATTGCTTGTATCCATCTCAGGCGTCTTTGGAGGAATCGCATCTTCACCTTCCTGCAATGTTGACGGAGCNCGCAACATATCCTCAAAGTTGAATGGTTCCGACTCTTCGAAATGGCTTTCATTCAACTCCAAGTGTTGCTTTAATGATCGGATTGGATTCAATTCCATCCGATCATGTTCCCGTGTGAATGAATACAGCATGGGGTTGTATTTCTCGACCATTTGTTTTTGGAAAATCATTCTGACGTCCTCAGCACGGAATCCAAAGAATGAAATTTCAACCATAATGGCCACAGCAGCAGCACTGTATAGGACAATGAGTACGATNCCTGCAAACCAAATNGGGTCTGCAAAAATCGAGTTNCTGGCACCAATTTGAGTCAAGAATAACTGTCNACTCAGTAAGAACAGCAAACCCAAGCCGACCACAGGTGCGAGAATATCGTCAACCAACCGCTCCATTGGCTGTAAACGACGTTGGCTGGTATCAGCGAAGACCAACTCACCATGAGAGGCCGCCTTTACAATGACAATTACACTGGTCAACAAGAGGAACAGCAAGACAGTGAAAGCGATACCCAACCANGTTGGAAGGGGCATATAAGAGACAATCAAGTAACAAAAGAGNCCCAAAAAAGCAGTGGTCGGGAGGCGATGCATGTGTTCTACCATCGCATCTTCCTCTCGGACCCCNCGATCGAGTCGATGGATNCCAATGATTCCCCAATGCATCAGCCTCAACACAATNTCGACAATTTTAGCCAACAAACCTCGATTGATTAGAACCCACTCGGCAACCAGAATCAGAGGAAAGAGTAGNATAAACAAAATCGCNCCAATTAGACCGACCAAGGGTGATAAAATNAGAACGGGAAGCANCATAAAATGAGGCAANTTGAGAGGATGAAGCACATCCATCTCAATACGCCCTTGTCTCATGATGTCAATNGGTAGACTACGCGCCAAGTGATCCAATTCTTGCCNGCGAGTTGAGAGTGGTTCACCAGCATCAAGAACNTGTCTCACCCAACTTCGATACCGAATGTGCTCNGGTTGATTGCCGACACGTATCGCCCACCAAAANCGAAGAGGCAGNGCGAGGATGATGGGGACGAGTAAAACGCCCACAGCAATGAGNAGGCTGGTAAAATTCTCTGCCACGACTCGGTGTACCTCATCACAGCCTTAACAAAAGCGGAAGTCATTGAGGGATTGCGGCAATAATCAGGCTTTCTGGGATGGCGCCGAAATTATGCGAGTCCTCAGTTCCAGTNGGGTCNGGATTATCTCCTTCGAGAAAGNANCCATCTGCTTGAATATNTTTGACTCGTTTGACGATATGGANGTCNTTCCATGGGTGCTTGGCGATNACGACATCACCAATCTGTGGTATGGTTTCAGTNTTGGCTTCGATTGTNTCNCCATCTCGGAAGGTAGGCCACATACTATTGCCATGAATACGGACTTCAATCCGCGCCAATCAATCAGCTCGCTCGAATCCACGAAATCTCGCTACGTCCCTTCACATTCCAGAACATGTTGTGGATATCCTCGATTGCATCCATGAGTTCTTGTGCGTGTTCAGNCGAGACTTCGACCTTNCAGGCACTGCACAATTTGGCAGCTTTCCAGAAGATATCATGAAGATCAGGAATGGCTTCTAGGTGNTGTGGCTTGAAGAAGTCCGTCCAGAGGACNAGAAGTTCGTCCTTGCACTTTTGNGCCTCTTCTTCCTTGATTGCAGCATATCGACTCATCGTGTTGATGTAGGTAGCTGAACCACAATCATTGCCATGATTTTCTGCAAGTGTGAGCATCTTGTTGGTCATTGATTGCACGGCTTCACCTGCAATTCGGGCACTGGCTGGGTCATAGACGCCACAGGGTCCATCGCAATGGGCCTCAGCGTCGATTACGTAGGGTGTCTCGCTCGACATGTACTGACCCATCTGAATGCCGTCTATGAACATGCGTATGTTGAAGTGGTGACTTGACAACGCAAAATCATGGCTCGAATTGCAGTNACGGACGGGATGGCTTCGGCGGCTGTACAAGTGTTGACTGATGCGGGTCACGAGGTAGATTTNGAACCGGAAAAATTGGATGGTTTTGATGCCGTNGTCATTCGTTCAGCNACCAAGATGAACGCAGAAGCAATTTCTCNATCACCGAGTCTCAAACTCATTGGTCGCGCAGGTGTTGGGGTTGACAACATTGATTTGGATGCTGCAACGAATGCGGGNATCCTAGTTTGCAATACCCCNGGGTCTTCGACACAATCTGTCGTCGAGTTGACCATNGGCCATCTTCTTGCATCGACACGACACATACCGACTGCAGATCGCGACTTGCGAAGTGGGCAATGGACAAAAAAATCNCTCAAGGGTACTGAACTATCAGGAAAGAGAATNGGATTCATNGGGTTTGGANGAATCGCTCAGGGAGTCGGTCATGTTGCNCGAGCGTTNGGNATGGAATTACACGCTTATGATCCNTATTTGCCTGAAAAAGTAGCCACTGAACTCAATTGTGAACTGCATGCAGATGTTGCAGATGTCTTNCGTCTATGTACNCATATTGCTGTACACTGTAANTTGACGGAAGANACNCACCANTTGGTGAACACACANACCTTGTCNCTCATGCCNGGTNTTGGTGCAGATGGTATTGCTTGTGGAAANCACCTNGTTTCTTGTGCNCGTGGGGGGATTGTCAATCAAGATGCNGCACTAAANGCGCTNGTNGACGGTACTCTGAGTTCATGTGCATTGGATGTNTTTGAAACAGAGCCAGAAACNNCGCATCCGATTTTNCANCATCCAAATTTCCATGGNACACCTCACATTGGTGCAGCAACCNANGAAGCACAAGCNAGGATTGGATTGGAAATGGCCAATTTACTCATTGAATTCTTNAANGGGAAAANNCCCAAATCTGTCGTGAACAAAACNGTTCTAGACTAAGAGTTCTTGAACCACCGATTTTCTTTTCTGTATAATGTCCGAGAGAATCCTCATCCACTGTGATTTGGATGCTTTCTATGCATCGGTTGAAACCATTCATCACGATTTGGACCCACAGGTTCCACTGATTATTGGNAGTGATCCAAAAGAGGGCAAAGGAAGGGGTATTGTNTCAACATGCAACTATGCTGCAAGAGAATATGGTGTACGCAGTGCNATGGCAATATCCGAAGCTTGGCGCCGTTGCCCTGGTCAACCATTGGGTCCAGCATTGTATCATCGAGGTGCACACCGCTTGTATCGGAGAGCNTCAAATCGTGTGATGCGCATATTGTCTCTATATGCAGATAAATTTGAGCAAGCAAGNATTGATGAAGCATATTTGGATGTAACCGAAAAATGCGAAGGTGATTGGAATCAAGCGGAATCACTCTGCCGAGAGTTGCAACAATTGATTCAGGATGATATTTCCTTAAGCGCATCTTTTGGAATCGGTCCCACTAGAGTCGCAGCGAAGATGGCGAGTGAGGCCAGGAAACCAGGGGGCATATTTCTGGTTCCTCCGGGTGGNTTGAGAGAATTTTTCTCAACTCATGAATGCCGTGCNGTCCCNGGAATCGGTCCCAAGGCGGCCCAACTTCTCGNAGAGATGGGAGTCCTGACGTTGGCAGATGCTTATGGTGAGGGNCCAGATTTCTTGTCTGATGCTTTTGGCCGAAGACGNGCTGAGGCCTTATGGAGANTATTAGAAGGAGAATCTTCCAANGAAATTAGTCCGCTGCGTTCGAGGAAAAGCATTGGCAAAGAGCATACATTCTCTCGTGATATTACNGAACCCGANTTGGTCATTGAGATGCTTGGGCANTTGGTNCAAAGAGTCACAAAAAAATTGCTCNATNTGGAGATTACTGCTAGAAACATCGAGATTAAATTGCGTTACAAAGGGTTTGAAACTCTTTCACACGCCCGTAGTTTNCCGATTTCATTGGATGANGAGGAAACATTTGAGAGNATAGGGGTTCGTTTATTGGCAAACATTTACGATACAAATCGANCGGTTAGGCTGATTGGTTTTCGANTAGGAGATCTTGAGGCTCCTCCGAATNGGCANTCNTCCCTAGATGTCTTCAGTGAATAAATTCATCAGACAATGTTGTGCATGGTGACCAACTCATCAGTGAATTCTGACAGTTCATCAGGAATTACAATTCCTTCAACTTCAGCGTTTAGACTGAGGCCNGCTTCCTTCTTNGCTCGCCAAGTTTCGCTGTTGAATTCAGACAANGAAATTGTCATGCTNCTCATTCTTTCAGCTTCATCGTCATTTTCGAAGGGACTCGGAGGATAATTNCGAATATCCACAGCACTTTCTCCGTACAGCGTTTCACTAAGGTGGTGNGTGAAGAANGGACAAATTGGGCTGAAGATTGTNAGTAAATCCTTCACGATTCTGTGAATGGTCCATGCTGCATTTTCGTCATCATCGTATAGCCTACGCTTNGCCATTTCCAACCAGTGACTNGGCAACACGTCNGTNCCAAAATTCTTGATTATTCGTGTCGNTGAGAAGATGTCAATATCATTCCAAGACTTGTTTACATCCTCNAGTACTTGAGTGAATTCAGAGAGGATCCATCGGTCACCTGCACACAAATCACCAGGAGTTTGTGTCAAATCTTCGGGAACAGGGAACTGTGATGCGAATCGNGCAACNTTGAANATTTTNGTNANTACNCCGAAATANTTNGCCTCAATTTCNTCNGGNTTGATNTGGAAATCNTCACCGACCTGNGCATCACAAGCCTTCCACAAACGAAAGCACTCACTTCCGATTTTGTTGGCCTTGAGTTGAACGCTCTTGTCTGGGCCTTTGACCTTCCATGAGCCGGTTCGGCCACCAGCACCGCATTCTAGAACACTGTCTGCATCGATNCCATTGCCCAAAGATTTGGACATCTTTCTTCCCCAAGGGTCCATNCCGAGNCCATCAATCCANACATTTTGGAAACCNGGTTTATCGAGAAGTAATGTACTCTTTAGCAAAGTGTAGTACAACCAAGTACGCACGATTTCCTTGCCCTGTGGTCGAATTCCAGTTGGGAAGGCATTGTCAAACGTTTCCGGATCATTGAGGTATCCCGACACAAACAAGTTAGAATTTGAGGAATCCATCCATGTGTCGAACACTTTTTCCTCNCCAGAAATNGNNCCTAAATCACNCACTAAATCATCAAATGAACCCAAATCCTNACGGGTTTCACGATCGAGTACACGGCTATTNTGNGGTGGGTTCTGGCACCAGGGTTGAACATAATCTCCTGCAGGAGGNACAATGACTTTTGATTCATCTTCTGAATACCAAATCGGGATTTCAGTATGGTACCAACGACGTCGACTAATGGGCCAGTCGATGCTGACATTCTCCATCCAATCAAGTAAGAACTGCTTGTTACGATTTGGGATGAAATTGATTTNATCAATGTGCTCACGCATTCGGTCTTGGATATGTGTTTGCCGAACATACCATTCCTTGAGCAGGATGATTTCAACAGGGTTTTTGCCTCTCTCNGAGACTGGGACTTCCTGTTCTCTATCCTCGATGTCGACGATTCGGTTTTCCTCCTGTAATAACTGAATAATGGACGCTCTTGCATCCTTGACCGGCAATCCTTCAAGCGGCCCAGAGATGGAGGTCATGCAGCCATCGAGGTCGATGGCCTGGAATGGAGTCAGCCCCAACTCTCTGAACACAGAAACGTCATTTTGGTCACCAAAAGAACAGACCATCAGAATCCCTGAACCAAATTCTGATTTGACAGACGGATGTGTTTGAATTTCCACCTCGGTTGTACGACCTGTGACTGGAACNGGTANTACTGCTTTCTGACCGACAAGATGTGTATATCTTTCATCGTCAGGATGTACTACTACGACACCACATGCACAAATCAATTCNGGACGGGTNGTCGAAATAATCAGTTCATCTCCATTT
Source organism: Methanobacteriota archaeon (assembly GCA_002701965.1). GTDB lineage: Archaea > Thermoplasmatota > Poseidoniia > Poseidoniales > Thalassarchaeaceae > MGIIb-P. The sequence goes on from NZXM01000018.1 coordinate 42,665, forward strand.
TCTGTCAACCATCGAATATCAACCAATTGTGTTCTTCTTTGNAGTCTCTCGACTTCAGCATCGGCAATGGTTGTTCCTTCAACAGGATCGTAGATATTCGGCCGNAAGTCCTCAATNATTTCACCACGCTTGAATAAGTCTACAAAAATCGCCTGNGTNACCGCCCGATAATCTGGCGCATCCGTGAGGTATTCACGAGAAAAATCGCAGGANAGNCCAACACGAGAGGCAGTTTTACGCATGGCTTGTGTGTATGTTTCAATTGTTTGTTCGCACAACCGTAGGAATTCTGCNCGATCATATGTTTTCATCTTACGACCGGTGTTTTTTTCCACGGTGAATTCGATATTGATTCCATTCCGATCTACACCCCAAGGGAAGTAGACTTCTTTGCCCAATAGGCGCTGACTACGTGCGATAACATCNATCATNCTATATTGGGCCACNGCGCCAATATGCCAGGTTCCACTNGGATAAGGAGGGGGTGTGTCGATGACAAAAATTTCNCGCCCACTTTTTGGATTAAATCCGTATCTCTGGTTGTACAAATNTACATCCGCATAATGCGNTTCNTGGATNCGTTTCTCAAGGTCAATTGACCAGCGCTTATCTGTAATGGTTGGCTTTGCCATNTGGTGTCCCCACCTCGGCCCTTGTANGGTGAATCGTACAGGTCCGGCTCGCGCTCAGGTCTATTGGTTTTCAAGCCTCCCGTNTACAATTGGGCATGAGGAATTAAAGGTCGGATGCTGAGAAGGCGCCCCAGAGGGGCGTTCATGGCTGACGAAGTTGAGGTCGATGATACCGGTGCTGANGCTTCCGGTGTTCAGGATTTTGCTTCCGATGTACGACGTCGTATTACCGAGTTTGAGTCGCGTAAAACATTTGGTTCACTGTTATCAGCGCCCAAGATGATTCGACGCGAGCTACAAGAAATGTCATTCTTTGGTGCACTTACAGCNGTGCCTGCATTGACTGTTGTTCTNTGCTTGCTCGTCACAGCATTCCTAGCATACCATTCTGGAATCGCCGACGGTATGAAGGACGAAGCATCGATGAATGTAAACGGTGACCTGGCTGCATTCTTACCTGAAGGTAGTGAAGTCGCAGCCAATATTGCCGAGGTTGAAGATGATTGGACTACAAATGTAATGATTATCTATGTCGAATCTGGNAAGGACAATATTACAAAACGAGATATTTTGATACAGATGGATTTAGTNGANTCAGCACTGAATTCGGTACCTTCAGATGATGGGGTCGAAGACGACATCAAGTATATCCTCAGCATTTCATCTGTTGTCAAAGAAATCAATTCGAGTGCCCCTCGTGTTGCTGATGCTTTTGTACGCAATGCTGGTCAAGCGTGTCCGGTCGGGGCATGCGATTGGCTTGCAGAAAACACCAGCGATTTAATCTTGGATAACGCAGAATTGATTGGTGATTACACAATCCCCGATTCTCAAGATCGCATTGACCAAATTATCGGCGAATTGCCCCCAAATGCNCAAGACAAATTGGTTCGAGATGTNGGTGAGAAGAAAAATGGTACTTTCGTCGATACTGAGGCNGGTTACTGGAACCGTGCCGTGATTATCGTCGGNGTCGCAGAAAATGACAAGAATGGCGATGGGAAACCGGATGTCTCAACGTCTGAGTTGATTGACCGTACACAAAACAAGATACGTGAAATTTCCATTGCCAACAACTGGGGCGGGATTGATAAAAACGGGAATTGTATTGAAGATGAGACTACACTNGAAGAAGAACTCTGTTTGATGATGACGTTGACGGGTCCAACTCCAATCACTAACGCAGTNACTCAATATACATTCATTTTGTTTTGGGACATTTTCCCCGTCGGTGTCGTCGCTGTAGCAGGTGTCTTGTTCTTGTTCCATTGTGATTTATTCCAGACCGGACGGATCCGTTGGGAGCAGGGNATCAAGGTTGTCATTATTGCAGGGTTGCCGACACTATGTTCGGTTTTCGCAACATTGGGGTTGATTGGATTCACCGACTATGAAGTCACGATGACTGTGATTATCGTGGGTCCAATTATTCTGGCTCTCGGAGTTTCTTATGGANTACACATTACGAATAGATATGCTGAATCTAAAGGGACGCCCAAAGAAAAAATGGCGCTTGCATTACAGTCTACCGGTCGCGCAGTATTCCTGTCTGCNGTGACCACTGTGATTGGATTCGTCTCACTCATATTGACACCGATGGCCCCCATCAAAACAGTCGGAGTCTCCTTGGCTGGTGGAATCATCATCGTTTACTTGTACACCATGATTATGGTGCCAAATTTAACCATGTTACTCGATTTGAAAAAGCCATCACATGACCCGCCCAAGGTATTCATCCTCGCAGTCCGGGCTCCAATTCGATGGAGNCGAATCGCCTTGACTGGTTTCATCNTGCTGATGTTGGTTAGTGCATTGATTTACCAACCAANAATCAACGAAAATGTCGATNTATTGNAAATGGCCCCTCAGGAAGATACNCCCGCAGTTGAGAAGATGATTACCTATTCNGAGGAGTTTGAAGGTGGCCAAGTTGGGATGATTTTGGTCAAGTCCGATATTGCGGCTGAACCAGAATTTTTGACACCTGGTGATAATGANGCTCAAAAAGANCCGTTCGATAATTTGTANAAGATTGAAAATTTATCAGCCATGGTCAACAATGTGGATAGCACNACNGCAGTCTCNATCGCNTTCTTGATGAAATCCGTAGGCGCNTCTCTAAATTTCTCTGGTTCAAGTACGATTGCTGAGTTTTGTTCAGATTTGCCGGATGTTCCAAAAGAAGTCTGCAACCTGCTTTTCGCTGAAGAATACAATGCGAGCGCCACATTCTGGACTGTTTTGATGGAGTTAGACCGCGATCAATCTGCAGGCACTGAAGTTCAAAGTTTCTTGATTTCTGTATTCTATGATGGTTTGTCACCAGAGTTACGCCACTTCTTTGTCTCCAAGGATTTCCAGCGTTCACTCATCTACATTGACATGCCATTCATGGATGTGAAGGAAACTGAATGGAGGCAGGCCACGATTGATGGGTACGCNGAAGATCGCGATGACTTNGATTTCCAACCTAGTGGTCTTATCGGCGTTGCAGCTGTAACAATTGATGTCAACAATCTGATTGTCGGTAGCCAATGGCAATCACTCGGTTTCGCTCTTTTATTCACCNTTGTCACCTTAGGATTTGTATTCAGGGATGCNAAATATGCAGCNCTGACCACATTCCCTGTTGTTTTNACTGTCGCNATGCAGTGGGCNGTGATGGTNATTCTAGATGTNGACCTNTCNCTNGTCACNGTAATGATTGGNTCAATTTTNGTTGGTGTTGGTGTGGATTTCTCGATTCANATTGCCAGTCGAGTGCGTGAACTGGGTGGTANTTTAGAAGCAATTCANNATTCTTGCGCAAGCACGGGAATGTCTCTATTCGAAGCATTCGTTGTAACTTCGGCAGGATTGATGACAGCTTACCTCATCCCGATTCCAGCGATCAAACCATTCGTTACCGTAATTATCATTCTACTNTTGTTTGCAGCAATCAGTGCACTGTTACTATTNCCTGCAATATATTCNACCTTTGTGAAAATGGGTTGGGGACTTACGGGTGGAAGCGACGCTATGCGNCGAAAAGCCGGACTTTCTGGAGGTAGCAGCGCGCTCATNGCGGAATTGGATGCNGCTGAATCATACGACGCAGTCTTGCTTTCCAGTGCTGATGATGCATGGTGAACCCTTTCAAACCATGGCGAGCCCGTAGGGCTCGATGAGTAACCCTGTCNCCGACATCCCAGTCTCAAATCGTGCNTCACAGATTGAATATGCGATTCGCGATGTTGTTGTACCTGCAATCGAGTTAGAGGCTCAGGGGCATGAAATTCTNAAATTGAATATCGGCGATCCAATTGCATATCCAGGTCTTCCAACACCACCCCACATGATACAGGCTTTTCAGGATAGTTTGTCCNGAGGNGAAACAGGATATTCNCCCTCATACGGATTACCAGTTCTTCGTACNGCNATNGCAAAGGATGAGCAATCAAAAGGTTGGGANTGCCGTGATCAAGATGTGTATGTTTGTCATGGTGTAACCGAAGCTCTNCAGATTATTTTCGCAGCNGTNCTNGAGNCNGGTACCAAAGTTCTNGCACCAGGACCCCACTACCCNCCATATATGGCNTATCCACAAATGTTCGGNGGNGAAACAGTCGAGTATCGCCTCAAAGACNATGATGGGTGGAAAATNGATTTTGAGGATATTGAAAATAAGATGGATGAAACNGTGCGNTTGCTTGTNCTCATTAACCCNAACAATCCAACCGGNAATGTTGCTGGTGCTGATGAAATCGATAAACTGATTTCCATTGCAGAAAANTGGCCNAATTGCATGATTGTCGCNGATGAAATATACGATGGGTTGGATTTTACAGGAAACCAAGTGAGTGTGGCTTCAAGAAGTCAAACCGTACCTGTATTCACATTGAATGGCGTCTCTAAGGTGTATTATGCCCCGGGTTGGAGAATTGGATACATGGCGATTCANGACCCACAGCAAAGGATGGGAGCAGTTANNGATGGTATNGANCGNCTCNTNCGTTCTCGTTTNTGCGCTTCNACACCAGCACAAATGGGATATNANTCNGGACTAGNATCNTCACGCGACTGGATGCAGGNGTANNCNTCTAAAGTCATNGCACAACGTGACTTNTGTCTNCGACGCATTGCCGAAATTGANGGATTGGAAGTNGAATCACCAGGTGGTGCNTTCTACATGTTTGTTCGACTCACTGATNATCACTGGGCNAAGAATGACAAAGATTTCGTNCTTAAATTGCTTCATGAAGAGCACGTNTTGGTNGTACATGGAAGTGGNTTTTCNACAGAAATGGGTTCNGGNCACTTNCGATTGGTCTACCTAGCCAATGAAACTGTACTNAACGAAGCTTTTGATCGAATTGAGCGNTTCCTAACNAANTCTCGGTANCCCCTCGNGNACGCNTGCACGCTNCNGTNNCCGCAGCGTGGAATCGGAACNGCTTAGAACGTGGACGAACTCGAATGTCNATGCGAGCATCCTTACAAGCCATCTTNGGGATGTCNCTGTTCNTTTGTTTACTGCCTACAAGTTCGGCNGAGGCTGAAATTGTNGAGTACGGCNCTTTGGACNTCACAATGCTAGCNCCTGTNGCCCTTGCAGTTGNAGGTGCCGGTATTTTGTGGAAATGGATTCTTCCAATCAGTCTTGGAAACCTCCAGGTCGCTTTCGAAATTGATGATGACTTGTTTGAAGTTCATCGCTTATCCAAATCTAGACAAGAAACAAGGGAACTGCTGAACCTTCCTAGTGTCCCTTTCGGAGTGTTGTCCTACTTGATGGCGATGGGAGGAATCATGCTTATTGTCGCAGAATTGCTCATTGGACCGGGGACATTCTACAAACCAATCGTATTCGTTACTGCAGCCGCNGTCATGGTTCCAATTATTGTTTCACCGATTGTCACCATGTATGCACAAATCCGAGCGATGAATAAGCNCCNGATTACTCAAACGGTCTCAACGCAATTGTTCGGATATATTGGNACTGCATTTGCGATGATCATGATATTATCATCAATATTGTACTATGGCTGGACAGTNTCAAATTCGGGTGGCACATTTGATTCTACATTGATGATNCAGTGGTCGGGTTATGCGCTTCTNGTATACATGTCTCCGACNATTTTTGCATACGGACGAATTATGGGTGCTTCTTGGAATACCCTNTTGCTNTCTAAATGGCGTACTGCAAAGGGATGGAAAACCGCGATTGACCCTGATTCGCCCAGGATTATCAAGCGCCTAATTTCTCTATTTCTGGTTATCTTCCTGTCNACCATGCCCATNGCAGCAATCAATGGAATCGTCACNTTAATTCACGTCATCATCAACNANCCNNCAAATGCAAATCGCTTGCTTGATGTTGGTGGAATCCTAGGCGAATCGATTTACACATTGGTAGAAGATTCGGAATACATTCAGCAACTGATTTCCCTGAAAACATTNCAGGAAGTNNTGGCATCATATTTGATGCTNAACGTAGCGNTTGTTGGACTTGCATTTATNTTNGAATTNACAAGAAACCTGTTTCTTGGAGGCCAAACCTTTGCNGGTGTCGGCGGTGTCATTTTGGCGCAACCACGAGACATTCGAACCGAGCCTGAAGTTCAAGGTCGCATACTTTTCTTTGGNTTGGCNGGTTTCTCAGGATATGTAGTACTCCTACTCGTTTTGCAAACCTACAAAGAATTCTCTGGNCTGATGCCTTATGGCTCAACAGTCAGTGAAGAAATGCTTCTGGAAAGCACATGGGAGTTCATCGCAGCAGGACAAGGAATTTTCCTNCTCACTTGGTTGCTATCCAGTACCCGATTCATGCATCTAAGGNGNCTCAAGTTTGATCTCTCCCCCGATGAAAGGCGCGAGGGTGTCATTATGGCAGGTGGTGGAGATTGGATGCGTGACCACATTGAAGCNGCAGCCCGTTCCGATGATATCTCGACATTGATCGCATTCCAAAACGAACAAATTGATGGTGATCGGGCTGTTGTACGCTTGGAAAAGGCGCGAGCAAAAATGATTGAATCCGCTCTACGTGGATTGTGGCCTCGTGCNATTGAAGAGGCTCGCAAAGTTTTGGCTCAACAAGGAGGCGATGATGACGAAGCACGCATGATTATTGCCACAGGNCACATGGCCTGTCGTCGATTTGATGCAGCGAAAGAAGCACTACGAGGTATGGAGCAACCCGAGGGCTATGATGAGCCAGAATTACTGGCCCTAACTATGGAATGGTTAGATCCTTGGACTGGTCGTATTGGCAATGACGATTTGTACGATTGGGAGAACAACTCGACCATCGACCATCTGAAGGACTTGCAGAAGAGACTCAAGTCATGGAGTCCTGACAGTTCACTAGGTGCAGCTCATCGTGATCGATTATCGTTGCATGCACAACTATCAAGTGTCGCAATGCTCCGTGCACAACGCCGTTGTGAAGATGCACTAGACTTGTGTTTAGACCTCGTCCGCACACATCCAGATTCGACACTTGCTCGCATCGGTTGTGCATTGTGTATGATTGATTTGGAGCAGTGGTTTGATGCGCTTGATGTTTTTGAGGAAGTCAATGAATCAAGCCCAGATGATCCTCGCGTTCGTGCATTAAGTGGTATACTTGGATTCCAAACTGAACCCACTGATTTGGAAGTCGCCCTTGCAGTCGGAACGGATTTGGAAAAAGCATCTTGGATTGATGATGCACCAGTGAATCCTTTTGCAGCACTCGGTGCACGTAAAGGAATGGACGAAGCACTGAATGCCAATGTGATGATTCTTGCACACGAGGCGCTTGAGAAAGGTGTTACGCCTACGTATACTCAATCAATCGCCTCTATTTTGTTCAATTGGGCAATATTGNTTCCAAGTTGGGTAGTCTTGGGATGGCTCGCATGGATTGAATCTGNACAAAACTTGACNGTGGGTATCGGAACCACGATTCTTCTAATGGGTTTACACCTTTTTACGCGGCGATTTAGAAGGCAACAACGGCGGGNGATTAAGCANAGAGATCAACGTGGNATGATTTTGTATTCAAAGAAGATGAAACGATCGAAGGTCAGTGGTCATCCAAACAAAATGCCNNTTGGCAATCATTTACTCTTGAAGGGNTTACTCGTGACTGTCAATGGAAATGTGTATGATATNGGTTTCCCNGGNTGGATGGTCATNCGNTTACCAAAGGAGCNNGANAGNCAATTTNGAAACCGCATGCGAAATCGTATGCGAGAATACAAGTCNGGGAAATCTCCTCGAACTAGTGTTCTCCCNGATCGCTGGTGGGACAAACGGCCAAAACCTGTCGATAAGGGCATGCGGACACTTGAACGTTTGATTGGTCCAGCAGCATACCGTGGTGCACATCGTCGAACGTTAAGTGGNGGAGANCNTNGGTCTGGTCAGCAGCGAGACCGNCGNTACATTATGGAAACACANCCNGGGAAGAGAGGTATTCCAACACATGGAAACCCCANAGAAGGNCCTNCCAGANGNCCAACTGCAAGACCNGAGCAGGTTGACCGNATCCAAGATATTTCTCGNAAGACAAATNTAGGTATTCGGCGTAGTGCNGAAGATGNTGACGAATTTCAGGACTTTTCATAGGTGATTTAATGCCATTAGTNGACGATACAATGGATGAATCAACNCCATGGTTAATTGAGGAATTAAAGCGTAGATTTCACTCTCTAGATAACGGGTTTATCCTAGATGAAATCAACCAGCAACCCACGTGGTGCCTTACAGTATCTGGGTTTGAANGATGGTTTACAGAACTAGAAGCNATNCTNGATCAAACCCTNGGTAGNAGACTNGCTCATGCNGCCGCTGAGTCNGAGGAATGGCATTGGAACCAGGTGCCNCCNTTGCCTAAATCGTGGTTNAGTCAGGAAAAAAAGNGNCTATCTGTGATTAATCAAGATTGGAANTTACGAGGTCTTGGTCAATTGGATATTTTAGAGAAAAACAGTGAATCNAACACAATNATTGTCGCCAANCGTGCTTANACTGCTCTTGCNGCAGGAATTGGAAATGNNGCNTGGGAATGTATTCAGGAGCAACGATATCGATTCCAATGGTCTGACAGAGGNGCAGGNGAAACGGTGATNGAATTGACCGCTGATCTCCGNCAAATTCCANCTCCATCAAAGTCCACNACTGTNTGGNATGATAANCAGGGTAAGANATGCAATGATACNCGATTTTTTCATCGNGCACGTTTTGAAGTNGAGGGGTTATGGACNGTTGAAGGAAATCGNGNAATGATGCTATCCNGAGATAGNCTANTGCGCTTTGAAGACCTCGCNACNTCGTATCTTTCATCAACAGANCGCTCAACNGATTCNAGGACAATTTGGGANGGNATAAATTCCCACGAACAACTCGTGATGTGGGATGCTATGGCAGAGGCNTCTCGNANGCAGTTTTTAGGTGCAGGNGAATTGGTANTGATTGCATCTNCAGAACACTGGATNGACGTTGCCTNTNGACACCTATCGATGCAGGGTTTGGGCAGGGTNACAAAGGCTACNGAAATTGANNATCATGGTGGTGTCGAACTACACCTCNCAGNGGCACTNCACCCCGCNGTNGTAACNGGNANACTGCTCGGCTGTTGGGAGCGTGCTGAGGGNCGTGGCGCGCAGGCTGTTTGGAAATCAACNGAAGATGGACACNTCATCATACTCAAGAATCGTCGNGANATCGCNTGATTGGNCAATTANCGCTGATAATTNCCCACACGTCGCCACTCAATCATTAAGTGCAAAGCGCAATGTCGGNGAAAGGTCGAAGGGTGCTACGCACCCTGTGGAGATGAGAATATGGCACTAAATCACAANCAATGGGCAGTTGTTGCAATCACAGCNACCATNTGNCTNGCAGGAATGTACACCATCGTNGGTTCAGCGATGGAAACCACTGTNGGATTTGATCGNGCAGGCGACGACATCACTGCTCCTGAGGGNGAAACTCAGGAAGATGGNGCAGATTACGATGATGACGGTTTGAGCGATCGTATGGAAACAACCCANTATGGAACGGATTTCGANAANAACGATACCGATGGTGATGGTTTACTAGATGGTTGGGAAGTTGCCAATGGGTTAGATCCACTNGATGATGGAGATGCCGATTTCGCTGAAATTGAGTCTTCNTCTAGTCAGACGGACGANGATGTGACTACTGGGGAAAACAACGAAACTTTCCCTGACCCCGACAATGGCCCGAATGGTGACCCTGATCGTGATGGNTTGCCCAATTCCGAGGAGGCATTGTATGGNACGAATCCCAATCTGCGAGATACNGATTCCGATGGTCTCAATGATGGNTGGGAAGTTCTGCACCAGCGCGAGCAATTAGGCGCTGATGGTAGCGTAATACTATTGATGAATCCAGTTGATGCNAATTGGGATTGTAGTTTACTAAACCCNCAGACAGAAGCTGACTGGATTCTGGCNTATGGNCAAGATGAATGGAATCTTCTNGAAGATTCATTCACTGGAAGGCACTCATGTGATACTGTACTTGATGTCGATGGTGATTCAATGCCAAATTACATCGAGGAGCGCTATGGAACCAATCCTTGGGAACTCGACAGTGATGGTGATTTGATTGGCGACGAAGTNGAAGTTGCTTTTGGNGACATAGATATTGATTCATTTTGNGGTTCTTCTATTACTCCGATGACCATGCAGGCCCCGTTTACTCAGGCCAGAATCGTTGTGGACAATCTTGAGTGGTTNGAGCAAGATATGGACAATGATGGACGCACAAATGGGCCAGGTGACTGGGATACAGACGGAGACGGTATGCCAGATGGTTTTGAGTACTGTTACAACACAGTCCTAGACCCTGCNAATGCAACAGACTCTTTCTCAGATGCTGATGGCGATGGATTATCCAANGTTGAAGAATATCAAGTTGCATACACNTTCGGTCCAGCAAATTTCACTGANCCAACNGATNCNGATACAGATGGTGATTTCATGCCTGACGGTTGGGAGGCCAGCAACGGAATCAATCCACGTGATGGTAGCAATGGAAATGATGATCCAGACTATGATGGATTTGACAAGAACAGTAATGGTGATGTACGCCTCTCTGAATTCGATGGTTTTGCGCGAGTGCATGCAATTTCCGTAGAATTGTANGATGAAGTTACTGAAAATCAAACTGTTGCATGGGCCAAGGTNACACTCTCGGGTGCNAGTTCAGGTGGAGCGAATCAACAGTATGAGNTNATTCCTCTAAAAGCTCCNTGTGATGGNNTTGTNTATTCAATCTCGGCCGTCATGAATGAGGAAATCACAGAGCGNAGCTTNGTTTGGATGAATATTGTCGAACAGAGTGAGCGCTTCACAAACTTGGATGAATACCGTGCAAAGTTTAGCCCTGATACTAATTTTAACGATCCAGAAGATGACTGGGTTATCTTGGGCCGTTCCACNGATCCATTNACCCAAGACACCGATGGTGATGGACTAATCGACGGTATCGANGTCATGGGTTGGACGATTCGTGTGGTCCANCGTGGCGTCAATGAAATTGATGTCTACAGTGACCCAAATATGTTTGATACTGATGGCGATGGTTTGAATGACAGTCGAGAATATTACGAAACATACACCAATGCCAGTAACCGTGATACTGACGGCGACAACCTAGAGGATTACACTGAGGCNGTCGATGGATTCCTCTGGAATGGTGAACCATATACTACCAACGCATCGATGTTTGACACNGACAATGATGGTCTAGAAGACGGNGAAGAAATCGCCCTGGGTCTTGATCAATACATTACCCATGCAAATAATTCCGATACAGACAATGANACTCTAAGTGACGGNAATGAGGTNCTGTACATCCCTCGACCTTGGCAGCCAGCNACGAANCCTCTCGTCAACGATACAGATGGTGATGGCATGCTTGATGGNTGGGAGATGCAGGTTGAATCAACCACNGACAATACNAGGTCNCATTCATTGTGGATTTCGATGGAGCCATGGCGCCCCGTCGGTTGTGAAGATTCATCCTGTGAGAAGNCAGCTGGTGGATGGATTTACCTCAATGGNATTCAAGAATGGTCTGGAAGTGCCGGAGACGCTGACGGAGATGGCAANGCAGATCCGAAATACTTCATTCATGAAATGAATCTAACTGGATTTACCATGCCAAGTAATAGTGGCCGATGGGCCCTTGACCCCGCCTTTGGTAGTCTACCAGATGCCAACTTCGATGTCGACAATGACACTTTGCCGAATGCCATGGAGGCACCTGACCGGTGGNATACCAACCCTGTCGATGATGACACTGATCAAGATCGACTCCCAGATGGTTGGGAAGTATATTGGTCAGATAAGGCACTGGAACTAGGACTGACAAATGCAGAAGAATTGGAGGGCTANGGTGCACGTGGNCCCATGGATCCAAGTATGATTGACAGTGACCTAGATGGTATTGAAGATGGNGAGGAAGACTTCGATCGAGACGGNCTAAATCGAACAAACTTGTTGAATCGNTACTGTCCATCTCACAACGATCCAACGACATTCAATTGTCACATCGATCCAGAAACTTCCGCCGGAGCACAATTCTACGATGATTTGGAAAATTTCACCAATTATGAGGAATTNCTAAACGGTACAAGTCCNGTNCAAAACGATACAGAAGGTGATGGTCTAGAAGACGGTCCCGAGGTATTCTATCAGGACCATGATGATGATGGCATGGCATCTGGCTGGGAATACTACTTCCAATTCGATCCGTTTGATGCAGCCGACGCTATCATCGATGTTGATCAAGACGGATATTCCAACAAGTGTGAAGAAAAGTGGTACACCAATCCGCGTGAATCCACGAGTTTCCCTGGCCAAGGTCAGCACTGTGACAATTTCGAGTGATAACTGGTTGAATACACTGTATTCGCGCTCAATTTGAGCAACGATTGAAAACCGGTGAACACGCCCTGAGAGTATGCTCAAGGGTAGATGGTGGCACCTTTGGGTACTCAGCGCAGTTTTTTTGTGCTCATCTACAGTTGCTGGATCTACTGTTATTGATGACCCACCACAAGTCAGTTTATCGCATCAACAGGGCACAATCGTTGCTGGTGAATTCGAATTAAACGGCACCTATATTGACGAAGAATTACCGACAACAATTACTTGGGAAATTCACAATGGTACTGCGATTGTCGCATCTGGAGATTTGATTACAAGTTTACAACTGCTACCAGTTAATCAATCATCACGTGACATTTGGTCATTTGAAGTAAAATTGAATTTCACATCTATGGAGCCTTGCTCGTGTGTAATCAATGTCGAGGCCATTGACGCATCACAACAGAGTTTCATCTCGCAACTAATCGTATTCCATTATGGAGATACATCAGAATCGGTTGTCGATTTGATGCCACGCGCTATTTTCACCTCAGCAAACGATGCAAGCAAACTCACCGGTACTGATTCCATTGATGTATTTGCTAGAGATGATCTTGGTGATACAGACATCCAATGGGCATTAACTGACAACAGTGTAATCGCTCAAAGTTGTGCGTTGTCATGGATTGATAACCCGGTCGTCAATTGGTCTAACCCATTACAATCAATTCCAAATTCACAGCATTCCCATCAAATTTCGATAGATACCACAAATTATGATGACGGCTCATATTCACTCCTATTGCGTGCATTAACAGATAATTTTGAACATAGCTCGGTTTCAGCATGCCTTACCGTAGGCATTGACAACCAGTTTCCAACTGCAATCATCAGCGGATCTACATCGCTAAACGAAAGTGCGGATATTGTGCAGTTTGATGGAAGTTCAAGTTCTGATGGAATTTGGGGCCGTGAAGAACTGATCTTTCTGTGGGTGTTAGATGGAGATATCAATGGTCCACAGGTAGTCAGTGGAAGGGACTTGAGCTCATTCACAATCGATGGTAGCCGACCTGGTAATTTTTCCCTGTCTCTTACAGTTGTCGACGAAGTTGGATTTACCAATACGACGACCCACTTATTTAGTATAGAAAATCAAGCGCCAATTGCATCGCTACGTGTTGGTGGGCAACCGCTGTCAGATGGTTCAGAAATCACACTTATTGACAGCCCACAATGGTTGATTGAATGTCGTGATTCCTATGATACACCCAATGACCAAGATGGATTAATTTGTACATGGTTCATTGATGACGAACCCAAGATGACTGGTTGGGCTCGTCAGTTGGAAAAACCGACTGATCTATCTCGCCCCCATACATTGACACTATTGGTGACAGACGACGACGGAGCCAATGACAGCATCACGGTAACCTTTGGAGTACAAGGTACACCTTCAGATCCAAGTTACGCTGCCCATGAAGATTCAAGTAATTTTGAGATCATTGCCCAAAAGTTGGTTGTGTTGTTATTAATTGTTGTAGTGATGTTCACCATGCTCTATGTAATTCGAAAATATACAGGTCACTCTGCCCCTATCCCTAAGTGGAAACGTGATTGACCCGAATATCTCATGAAGGTTGTTGCATTCGGGAGTATGATGTACGAAAGGGTCTCCTCTGCTCTTGGCGAGCGGCCACCCCAAATATCTCATGAAGAGATGCGTGGGCGACAGCAAGAATTTTGCTCTAAACTTGATTTACATTCAGTCGCGATCATCACCAATAACCCCGTATCTATACGTAGCCGCGATACTCATCATCGACACCGGTTTAATTCGTATCTACACTACCTCACCGGGTGGCATGGTGAAGATGGTGTTGCCGTATTTTTCCATGAAGGGACATGGAAATGTAGACTCTATGTCCAGGCTCGTGATGTCGTCAAAGAAACTTGGACAGGGCGCAGACCTGGTACTGAGGGAGCATTGTCGAATTGGCCGATTGATGAAGCGCAACGCAGAGATGTGATTCGTGAAAGTTTGGGAAAGATGTTAGTTGATTACAACAGTGTTTACCATATCGAAGGGCTTGACAGTGTTGTTGATGATGTCGTTGGCAAAACATTCGATGATATACTCGATCCACGTAAAATCCTTGATGACATGCGCGTGACAAAATCCGATGCCGAAATTGCGCTGATGAAATACGCTGCAGATTTGGCCGCACTAGCACATGTCGAGGCCATGCGCGAGTGCAAGCCAGGTATGGGTGAATGGCAGTTGCAATCAATCATCGAGGGTTGTTTCCTCTATCACAAATCTGAATGGGCATATCCTAGTATTGTGGGCAGTGGTGATAATGCGACGATTCTGCACTATAATGAGAATAGCCAACCTGCCTTTGATGGTGACGTAGTG
>NZXM01000019.1 GCA_002701965.1 Methanobacteriota archaeon
ATGTTTCTCCAAAACATATCCCGATTCAGAGAGCTTCTTCTCAGTTCCATCAGGGAAAATCACACGGATACCATCAACACGCTTGCTGATGACTGAATCTGGTATGTCCAATTCAAGATTGGCTACGGCGATATCGGATAGACATTCTCCACAGTGAACGGGGGTGCCAATTTCAGCATGATCTTCAATGAGAATTACTGACAAACCTGCCCTAGCTGAATGGAGAGCTGCAGAGCCACCGCCAGGCCCGGCACCGACCACCAGCACATCACACTCAGTTGCCATTGGACCTCTAACAACCAATACAGACCATGAAACACACGGTGCCTTAGGCACCGGCTCGCATACACTGTATTTCATACGATGAACGTTTCCGGCATGTATGGGATGGCGCCATTTGGGCCGGTATCTCCGAGCATTGGAGGACCAAGGGGACTTGATTCGCATCACTCACCCAGTCGATTGTTACTTGGAGGCTGGATGCATTGCCGACAAACTTGTGAAAAACAACGGCCCCGCAGTCATTTTTGAAAAACCGAGACTGGCAGATGGCTCCATCTCTGAACTACCTCTTGCAATGAATCTATTCGGTACTAGAAGGCGAACAAACCAGGCATTAAGAGTCGAAAAACCAGATGAAATCGGGCTGAAATTGACAGAATTAATGAAACCAGATATTGGCACATTTGTCAAGCGTCCATGGAAAGCATGGCCACTTGCGAAGCGTGCCCTTGCATTACCTCCGAAAAAGGTTCGAAGAGGGGCGTGTCAACAGGTGCGCATGGAAATCCCTGATGTGACCAAGTTACCCATCCCAACCACTTGGATGCATGACGGAGGATCATTCATCACACTTCCTTTGGTGGTAACAAAAAACCCCAAGACACAGGAGCACAATCTTGGCATGTACAGGGCACAAGTGTTTGGGCCGACTGAAGTTGGATTGCACTGGCAGATACACAAACACGGTGCAGAACATGCAGAAGCGAACGATGGAAAAATGCCCGTTGCGATTTGTATGGGAGGACCACCTGAGGTGATGTTTAGCGCAATCGCACCTTTACCTGATAACCTAGAGGAATACATGTTTGCAGGAATGCTGGGGGAAAGGCGTTTGCGAATCACAAAGTGTCTTACACAAGATTTGTGGGTCCCTGCTGAATGTGATGTTGTGATTGAAGGATACACTATTCCGGGAGAAACACGACTTGAAGGGCCATTTGGGGATCATTTCGGCCATTATTCGCTTGAAGGACAATTTCCTGTGCTCCATGTAACTGCGATTACCCATCGCAAGGATGCTGTACTCCCAATGACCATAGTCGGTAAGCCCCCTATGGAAGATGGGTATCTCGGTGAGGCAATTGGAGCTGCATTCCTACCGGTCCTGCAGTTCCAACATAGAGATGTTTGCAATGTATTCTTACCACTGGAGACTGGTTTCCATAATTTGGCAATCGTGGCCTCCAAACAAAGATATCCTGCTCAGGCTAGAAAAACCGCCTTAGGACTTTGGGGTGCAGGACAAATGATGTTCCTGAAGAGCATTGTTGCAACTGGTCCTAATCACAACGCAAAAGATCTCGATGCACTATTGGATGTGCTTGACCAAAACGTTTCAATCCCGGATGATTTGATTGTACTGGACGGTATGGTTGCTGATCAGTTGGCCCACGCTGCACCTGTTGAAGGGATTCATTCGAAACTGCTGATTGATGCTTCTACTGAAAGACAACAAGAAGGTGCAGATATCGAACTGGATGGAATTGATGGCATCACGCAATACCGATGGTTACGGCCTTCGATGTTGGTTGTTACGACGAGGATTGAAGATGGACCATCCGAACTTGAGAATACAGATGTATTGAATGAATCTGCTGCTGCTGCACAGAGAGAAAAAATATCTCAATTGAGAAAATCGATTTGGCAATTGGAAAATTCTGAGAACGTTCGTTGGTTGTTTATCACCGATGAAAGTGTTGACTTAGATGCTGGTGATGCGATGCGTACGCTACTGTGGCAGTTATTTTGCCGGTTCGAAGTTAAGCGCGATTTGCACTATTCCGATGATGGGAATCGGATCTGTTGGGATGCAACCGCACCAATTCCAAGCAACGATGGCCCAGTGCCTGTACGAAGATGGCCTGCTGTTTGCCTTCATGACCCCGATGTTCAGAAGAAGGTCGATGAGTGGTACGACCAGGAGGTGCGTAAATGGGCCTAAGAGAAATCCTCGAATTTGTGAAAATTGAGCACACATTATTTTCACTCCCTTTCGTATTTATTGGAGCCGAAATTGCAGGATATTCGGCACCTATTGAACTAGCGTGGATTCTCGTCGCTGCTGTGGGAGCAAGGGGGTTGGCGATGGCACTGAATAGAATCATTGATCGTGAAATAGATGCGGAAAATCCACGCACTGCAGGGAGGCACTTGGCCTCCGGATCCATGCAATTGAGTACAGCTTGGGGACTCTCAGGTCTATTCTTGCTGATGTTATTGGTGGGAGCTTGGCAATTGAATGAAGTTGCACTGGCAATGAGTTGGCTTCCCGTGGCCACGTTTGTTGCTTATCCGTACATGAAGCGCATCACCTGGGGCTGCCATTTTTGGCTTGGATTATGCTTAGGTCTTGCACCTGCAGGAGCATGGTTGGGAATCCAAGGAAGTGTACTGGGGTGGGCTGCGATTACAGAATTTCATTGGTATCCAACTATCTTTTGGATATGTTTGGGGGTCATGTTTTGGATTGCGGCATTCGATCTCAATTA
Organism: Methanobacteriota archaeon; assembly: GCA_002701965.1. Lineage (GTDB taxonomy): Archaea > Thermoplasmatota > Poseidoniia > Poseidoniales > Thalassarchaeaceae > MGIIb-P. The sequence continues at coordinate 2,772 of NZXM01000019.1, forward strand.
TGCATTGATGGATATCGAAAGCGACCGTGAAAACGGAATCTGTTCGTTCCCTGCTCGATTTGGAGAACAACACACACTGAGAACCAGTATACAACTGACTTTGCTTTGGTTCGCGTGTTTTGCAATAGCGGACCCAATAGATGATATCACATTCCTAGTGGCTGCAGCGCTCATGTGTTGCGTCAATATCGGCGTAATCCTGTCGCAAAAGCGCTTGGTTGATTTCCAAAAGACGTTTTTCTACACCAGTGTTGCCACTGGTTGGGTTTTGCTGGGAGGATTGATGATTGCATGAACAGTGTAGATCCTTTCGATTTATCAAAAGCCCTTGATGGAGCGGCAAAAGCACACCTCGATCCAACGGTATCAAAGTTTGAATTNTGCTCCGAATANGGNCCGGCAGGAGACCAANAAAAAGCAATTGAAAAAACGCTTTCTCAATTGAAAAANTCNCAATCAAGATGNGTGATGTTGGGGGTCACGGGNTCNGGTAAAACATTCGCAATGGCCAACATCATCGAATCCCTCAANATNCCNACCCTAATCCTCTCGCACAACAAGACTCTATCCAGACAATTGTGGCAAGAGATGTCATCCCTATTNCCNAGNAATGCAGTAGAGTATTTTGTTTCNCATTACGATTACTATCAACCTGAAGCATATCTNCCGAAGAGAGATTTGTATATCGAAAAAGAATTGTCTCTAAATGAACGAATCGAGCAAGAAAGGTTCTCCACAGTGGCATCACTTGTATCGAGACCTGATGTTCTCGTAGTAGCTACTGTTTCAGCNATTTATGGACTGAATCCCCCTGAGACATTTTTGCAACAACATGCTCGAATTCATGTTGGTCAGCAGGTCGAGCCGCATGATGTCGTCAAGGAATTGGTCNCACTGCAATATCGCCGAGTGACTGGGGAAATCTCNAGGGGNGAATTGCGNCTNAGAGGCGAGGTTCTCGACTTGTGGATGCCGAGTCGAGATGATCCACTGAGGATTCAATTCGATTTGGATGGAATCATCCGAATACAGGTCTGTGAATCGGTATCATGGGAAGCTGTTGATGAGGTNGAGGAAGTTTGGGTTCACCCCAAGGAATTCTTCATGACCAGNCCAGAGCGATTTGAAAGGGCAATGGANGACATTGAGTTTGAATTACAGGAGCGATTGGATTTCTTTGAGAAAGCCGGAATGGATTTGGAATCACATCGGTTGGAGACCAAAACTCGGTACGATCTTGACATGTTAAGAGAAATCGGACATTGTAGGAGTGTTGAAAATTACTCNATGCATTTTGATGGNCGGAAACATGGTGANCGCCCCTATTGTTTGTTNGATTTNTTTTCTGCATGCGCGAAAACATTCCACGGTTCCAANGAAAAATTCCTTGTTATCATGGATGAAAGTCACGTCACTCTACCACAATTGGGAGGGATGTATCATGGCGACAAAGCCCGGAANGACAACCTCATCGAACATGGTTTNCGACTGCCCTCTGCTGCAGACAATCGTCCCTTGAAAAATCACGAGTTCCAATCCCTCGTACCACAGTTGCTGTATGTTAGTGCAACACCAGGTGAACGTGAATTAAAACAACTTTGCGAGTGTACAGACCAACTNATGCCAGAGCAAGATCCAAAGGAGAANCGGAAACCGTTGTTGAAAGATGCATTGGGTGAAATCCAAGGTATCTCTACAATGGAAATTCGGCCCACTGGGTTGTTAGACCCCCNGATAGAAGTTCGCCCCACTGAAGGACAGGTGCAAAACTTGTTAGACGAAATTAATGATTGTACACGGCGTAGTGAACGTGTTCTCGTGACCGTGATGACCATCAAATTCGCAGAAGAAGTTGCTGATTATCTCCAAAGGATGGGAATCAAAGCACATTATTTGCATTCCGAAATCGATACACTTGAGCGNAGTGAAATCATCAAAGCACTTNGAATCGGNCANATCGATGTGATTGTTGGAATNAATCTACTCCGCGAAGGGCTCGANATCCCTGAAGTGAGTTTGGTGGCCATCTTCGACGCTGANAAGGAAGGNTTCCTTCGGAATGANCGTAGCTTGTTACAGACAATTGGGCGTGCATCGAGGAATGAAAATGGAAAAGTGATTCTTTATGCTGATTCCATGGGGCGCGCGATGGAATCTGCAATCACGCAAACCATCGAGCGTCGACAAAGGCAAATCAGTCACAATGAGAAATTTGGAATTGTTCCAAAAACCATTGTCAAACCCCTACCTGTAATGGGAATGGAGGCTGAACAATTACTNGCAGGTACTGCTGGAAAAGGAGTCACAGGNGGAAAGCGGTTCGTTGGGGGCAATGCCGGGCAGGTCACCAAGAGTAGAGCGAACGATTTGGTCAAGAGATTTGATTTGGGAGCCGGTTTGTGGGGAGATGATGTGCTATCGAACTTGTCTCAACCCAACTCTGATGATATCGAAGTTCAATCTCTGGGNGATGATCTAACCATTGAGCGTTTGAAGAAAGAAATGATTCTGGCAGCAGAGCGANTAGAATTTGAGAAGGCTGCACAATTAAGAGATANAATTTTCCAATTAGAAAACTCAAAATCCAATTGAATTTTTCAANNNACTGTTTGAAGTGAGNGGGCCGGCTCGCGCGACCATTCCCATGACTATCCAACGCGANGATTTTGATNTCCCGGTNGAGGATTATTCGTTCAGTAAGGTNAACGATGTATCTTCGCTNATNGATCAGATGGCNAATGCAGGCGGATTTTCTGCAACAAAATTGTCCCATGCAAGAGATGTCCTTGCCGGAGCCATNCAAAGAACTGGCCAAGATGGAGTATTGAATTGGTTGTCCTTTCCCGCTTGTCTTTGTGCTACTGGGACACGCGGTTTCTTTGTTGAAGCCATCAAGCGTAAGGCCTACAATGTCATCATAACTACCTGTGGGACGCTTGATCATGATATCGCCAGAACATACCAAGCATACTACCATGGAGCATTCGAGTTNGATGATGTGGAATTGGGGGAGCAGGGCTTGAATCGACTTGGAAATGTCATCGTACCAAATGAGTGCTATGGCGAAATCCTAGAACAATCNGTCCTCCCATGGCTTGAAGAAATTGAACTAGAGCGGAAGGAATTGAATCCCGAAAANCCGTGGCATGGTTTTGGAAGTGTAGAACTNTGTTGGGCATTTGGTGACCGGATTGATGACGAGAGTAGNTTGTTGCATTGGGCTGCTAAACATCGAATCCCTATTGTCATNCCNGGCCTTTCAGATGGTTCGATTGGAGCTCAATTATTCATGCATCGTCAGCGTAGCCCCGATTTCATGATCGATTTCCTCGCCGATGAGCAAATTCTATCTGANCTGACNTGGACTTGTGAAGAAAGNCATGCCCTAATGGTCGGCGGAGGGATTTCAAAACACCATGTGATTTGGTGGAACCAGTATCGTGGAGGCTTGGATTCTGCAGTCGGAATCACAACTGCATCAGAGCACGATGGTAGCCTTTCAGGNGCACGGTTACGCGAAGCCATTTCTTGGGGTAAAATTCGACCAGAAGCCCCACAAGTGACTGTGGAAGGTGACGCAAGTGTATTGCTACCTTTACTCGGTTCAGATTTGTTCAAATGAATGTGCGATGCATTCCATCAGCCCTACGCGCATGGCAGTCATTGGGCGCCAACCATCAGTTCCNCATCCAATCAAGGCATCGTGAAGTGGCGCTAGATTTGGACGCCTTCGCTCTCCACTGTATTGTACCGCTGCTGGAGAAGGNGTTTCGCTCAACGAATCAATTGTATGACTGTGCTCAATTGAGTTCTGAAATCGTTTCCACAGGCGACTGATTTCATCGGTNACCATTTCTTGTGTCCATGCNCTTCTCCCACACAATTGGAAGTGCCCCTNGATGCCATNTGCTGACAGTGTCCTGTGTGCGCTTTCAGCATCCCTGATATGGACCCAATGATAGATTTCAGAATCGGTCATTGGTTGGTTTCCAGATAGGATNGCTTCCACCCATTGATTGATTGGNCCGTTTCCACTTGGTGCATATACATCGATATACTCAATCGTNAATTCCCCTGACACACCATCACTTCACGAATCGCCATTGGCGTGTAAGATNAGGGCTCGTTCAACGATTTCAATAATCAAATCAANCTCTTCAGATGTGATTCCGAAGTGTGGTGTGAATCGTAGGGCATTCCGGCCACCATGGATGATTCCCANACCCATCGTNCGACATAACTCTTCAACTTGNCCAAAACCGACAACCTGGTGGGTTTCTGGATTTAGTTCAGCACTACAAAGCAGACCCGTNCCTTGGACTTTGACTATGATTTCAGGCATCTTTTCAGCCAATGCTGTNAATTTCTCAACCAATTCATTGCCACGTTCACGAATATTGGTTCTTAATTCAGGAGTGATTTGATCTAAGACCGCAACAGCTGTTTCCAAAGCACGNGGATTCGTCGTCATGGTNTTACCATAAATTCCGACTACGTAGAATTCGGCAGCCCTTGGAGACAAACCAAGTACNGAGAGTGGATACTGGCCNGCATTGAGTGCTTTNGACCANGTTTCCAAATCNGGCACTTCACAGGNTTCAAANCCAGGATAATCGATTATCGAAAGGCAACCTTGCCCCCTAAGCCCTGCTTGAATGGAATCCACCAATAGCATGCTCCCATGCTCAAGCGTCAATCTCCGAGCCTCATCATAGAATTCACGGGTGACACATTGTCCGGGGTTACCTTCTCCTTGAACTGGCTCAATCGCCATCATTTCAATGAAAAAGCCTTCATCATCTGCTCGCTTGAACATTGCTCGCAATGCATCTGTATCATTTGCTGGGATCAGTAGTAGGTTGTCACGNTCCCGGAATGTCGCGAGATTCTTGTCATAGCCCTCTTTGCAAGAATGGGATATCTGTGCTGGACGATCAGTACGACCATGGAACCCTTGTTCAATCGCGAGTAGTTTGATTGGCTTGCCTTCGTGTCTTCCACCCACTCCTGTCTGCAAATTGGCATTGACGTCTGCTATTCGCAAACTCACAGTGACAGATTCAGAACCACTATTCATACAGATGAACTTGGAAAATGGACAGTCATGACCAGGTAGATCTCGAGAATGCCCCAACTCACTTCTCAATCGATTTCCCAATCTGAGTTGACTAAATGAAGGTGTCATCACGTTCGCCATCACCCAATTTTTCGACATAGAATCAATGACGTCTTGAGGCCCNTGTCCGAATCCAAGCATACCATAGCCACCATTGTCGTGAATCACAGCACCTCGAGAAGTAATGACCCAAGGACCTCTTGCCGCNATGGCAACATAGGGGTTAATNGTCGCAGCAGAATAGAAGTTGATGTAATCGGATTGCAACATGGAAATGAGATCTGATTCACCCCACGAAGTTACAGGATGCTCCANCCCATCAATTAGAGAATCCCAATTGGAAACGGCTTCATCGATCGCTTTTGACAGATTCGNGTCGAACTCACAGAAGCGTTCAATGGTTGCATCAGAGAGGCCTTGTGTTTGACCACTGGTTTTGGCCGCAAGTTTACGGATGTGCAACAGACCATCGTGCATGAACGCTCGACCAACAGGTCCTCCATGAATGTTCTCTGTAATTCACTAGNNAATTGGATANGATTACAGATTATTGATGAAATTTCCTGCAATTGAAAATTAGATTCTAGACACATCTTGAAATCAATTTAGCTATTGGCNGATAATCTACACTCNCATTGAATTTAAACTGNAATTTGANAAATNNATAATGGGCTGATTATCNAATTTTCAATTGAAAAATAATAGATTATCNGCCATTTTTAATTGAANTAATGAATCNAATTCTATNGAGGATGGTTTAATAGCCCACTNGTACCGTCAAGTGNCAGGCAGGATGGGATGCTGCAATAAGGAGACGGAAAAATGGCAGANGAAAATTATAGGATTCAGGAACTTCTTCAGAGAGATGTCTATGTTGGAGAAAATTTGGTTGGTACGATTGTAGGTGAACGATATCACCCTAACGAAGATCGAGTTAGATCTATGCGAATCCAGGTTAAACCCAATGTGGCAGAGGAATATATGCGTAAACCCGCAGAACATGCACCGTTGTCGAAAGAATTGATTCACTCGATTCAAGATGATGGTTCAGTCAAACTCTCGAAGTCAATGCGGGAACTCCAGCGACGTTGGAGAAACACGGTACGAATTGAAGAACAGCTTTACGCACCAGATGAGTTGCTTGACAGAGCNGTTCTAGACGATGATGGAATGGAGTTGGGAGTNGTTGTTGGCATGGTCAAGGTCAAGCGAACATATCGTGGNATCACNGTGCAATTACGCTCGGCGATTCGTCGNAGATATGGATTGGATGAAACCATCGANATTCCNGTCACAGCTTTGGCGAGAACCAGAGCACGTCTCGACGAAGTAGTACTATCTAGGACATATGACAAACTACGNTCATTGCCAAGTTACATCCAGATAAACGAAGGNATTCTAGAGGATTGAGGTCAACCGTCATCGTTAATTCGGTGACGCCGGTCGCCGGAACGCTCTGGACGGGTAGCTTAGGTTGGCTGGAGCACCCGGCTGATAACCGGGAGGTCGCAGGTTCAAATCCTGCCTCGTCCACCTCAAACAACAAGAACGGGCGGCGCTGGGACCNNTTCATGCCAGTCGTATCCGGGAGCAATGCATTCGAATTGGCAGAAGCATTAGCTAACGAGTTAGGGTGGGAGCACCACCCACTTGAGGTGAGACGTTTTCCCGACTCCGAGGGATATGTCCGTGTTCCGCAAGAGAGCATCGATGCCATTCGATCTAACCCTGTCGTCGTTGTTGCGACCACATTTCCAGATTCTGGTATTGTAGAAGCTTTACTCATGTTAGAATCGATTTACGATGTTCGTCGCGGAGATATGCGCAACCTGAAGGGAGAAGGTGATCAGGAGCTAACAGATGCAGGACCTGGGATTTTCCTAGCGGTCCCATATTTCGGGTATTCGAGACAGGACAAACGATTTCAACAAGGTGAAGTTGTTTCTGCTAAACTACTCGCTCGCCTCCTTACTCGCCGTTGCGATGGCATGGTGGTTTTGGATTTGCATGCTCCGACTGTTTTGGAAGATCTAGAGGTCCCGGTCTCTTTTGTGTCCTCAATGCCGGAAATCGCCAATCATCTCCAACATCACGTCAAGCCAGACTTCGTCCTCAGTCCTGACAAGGGCGCAATTGAGCGAGCCAGTCATGTTGCTCAAGCGATTGGTTGTAATTTCTCTTATCTCGAAAAGACGAGGATTGATGCCCATACGATTGAACACAAGGCCAAAGATTTGGATGTTGATGGAGCCATTGTCGCCATTGTCGATGACATGATTTCAACCGGCGGCACCATTTGCAAAGCCAGTGATGCATTACGCCGCCAAGGAGCCAAGGCAGTCCATGCTGCATGTACACATGGGCTCTTCACAGGTGGTGCAATTACTCGATTAGCAAACCATGTTGATGGCGTGCATGCTACCGATTCTCTACCCAATCCCCGCTCTGTGGTGAGTGGCGCTCCAGCCATCGCAAGAGGTGTCGAAGACCTGATTGAAAGAGTACTTTGACACGATAGATGGTTTGTCTTGGCTTCCGCTGCGTTTATACGAGGCACGTCGTGCGGCGGCTTACCAACATGAGGAGTGAATCCAATGAGTGTACACATAGCATTTGAAACCCCAAAAGATGTCCAAGACAGCGTTTACGAACTCGTCAAGCTCGTAGGAAGCGGCGAAGGACGTCTAAAGAAGGGCAGTAACGAAGTAACCAAAGCAGCAGAACGTGGAACTGCACAGATGATTGTAATGGCTGAAAATGTCAATCCTGCTGAACTCCTAGCACACATCCCACTTATCTGCAAAGAGAAGAAGATTCCATTCATCTATGTCGAAGACCAGGCATATCTTGCGGAAGCGGCTGGAATGAGTAGTGGTGCAAAGACTGCTGCAATTGCCCTGATGGAAGTATCAAAGGGTGCCCAAGAAGCATTTAGTGGCGTTAAGGATCAAGCCGACGCTCTGAACTGAGTTAATGGGATTCTGGAGGAATAGATCATGTCTCAAGAAGGATGGCCAGCAGAAGTGGTCGAAGTTGTCGGTCGAACCGGTATGACAGGAGAAGCAACTCAGGTCAAAGTTCGCGTAAATGATGCTCCGAACCCACGTGATATCGGCCGAATTATCACACGCAACGTCGTTGGACCAGTCCGTGTAGGGGACATCTTGATGCTCCTTGACACTGGTCGTGAAGCTCGTAAATTGAATGTCCGCTGAGGTGAAATAGATGGTAGAGCGAAGAATTTGCAATTTTTCTGGCGAAGAGATAGAGCCAGGCACCGGCGTTATGTATGTCAAACGTGACGGTACAGTACTTTGGTTCAAAGATTCCAAGGCTCGTAAGAATATGAAACTTGGACGAAATCCACGGAAGGTAAAGTGGACTCGGCGATACGTCAAGGGCGGCATCTAGTAGAGTCAACCAATAGCGCTTCACGAGAATTTGTGCACTCAGCGCGCGTCGGCGTGCTGAAATAGGGGAGTTCGGTCGGCCGGTTCGGTGGAAAATATGGAAACGACATATGTCATGGTCAAACCTGACGGAGTACAACGTGGCTTGGTAGGCGAAATCATCAACCGATTTGAGCGCAAGGGCCTGCGTTTGGTTGGACTAAAATCGATCATCCCCAGCATGGAATTGGTTGAACGGCATTATGCCGTGCACAAGGAACGCCCATTTTACCCAGGTCTAGTGGAGTTTGTTACATCCGGCCCAGTAGTTGCAATGGCTTGGAAAGGTGTCGATGCAATTTCGGTCTGCAGGAATATCATTGGTGCTACCAATGGCAGGGAAGCTGACATGGGATCAATTCGAGGCGACTTTGGAATGGACATTGGTTACAATCTGATTCATGGAAGTGATGGAGAGGAAACTGCAGCATTCGAACTCGGACTCTGGTTCCCTGAAGGTTTGAACGAATGGACCCCTGTCCGAGAGACTTGGGTTTACGAGTAATTTCTAATTGGAAAATCGTTTTTCCAATTGAGATATGGGGTGAAAAAATGGCTGAATTGAGCCGGCGCCAACCCATTGTTGCAGTCTTAGGACATGTAGACCATGGGAAAACGTCAGTACTGGATTACATCCGAAGCCTAGGGCAGAACAGGCAAGCCAGTGTAATGGCTCGAGAAGCGGGAGGAATTACTCAGCATATCGGTGCTACAGAAGTTCCCGCATCCTTGCTCAACGAATTGTGTAGCCCCTTGATGGGTGGCAAGGAGTTCTTATCTCCGGGCCTACTTTTCATTGATACCCCTGGGCATCATTCATTTTCTACGTTAAGGACAAGAGGCGGTTCTTTGGCCGATATTGCCATTCTAGTCATTGATTTGATGGAAGGGTGTCAGCCTCAAACCCTTGAGTCTATACGAATCTTAAAACAGGCCAAAACACCATTTGTTGTGTGTGCGAACAAAGTCGATCGAATCCACGGATGGAGATGCACCCATGGTCGTTCAGCGGCTGCTTCGATGAAAGACCAAGATGCACAGGCACAGGGATTGTTTGAACAAAAGTTCTGGGACCTTGTTGGTCAATTTGGGGAGCAAGGATTCAATCTAGACATGTACAATAAAATTTCTGATTTCACACAAAATATCGCCTTAGTTCCCTGTTCAGCAAAAGAAGGAGAAGGAATGCAAGACCTACTGGCGATTACAATTGGACTTGCTGAGAAATTCCTAGAGGAGCAGCTTTCAGATGTTGTGGGAGCCTCTGAGGGAACCGTCCTAGAAATGAAGGAAGAGCGAGGATTGGGCAAGACGTTGGATGTAATCCTGTACAGAGGTGAGATATCTAAAGGCGATGAAATCGTTATTGCAACAGAAAATGGCCCTCAAATCACCCGTGTACGTGGATTATTCCGCCCAAGAGGTATGGCTGAAATGCGTGATGCGGGCGATCGATGGGATGCCATAGAAACTGTTGAAGCCGCATCAGGACTAAAATTAGCAGCACCTGATTTGGATGGTGTCCTAGCCGGAACTACGTTACGAGTGTTGTCAGATGGAGAAAATCGAGATGATGTCATTGATGCGGCCAGGGAAGAATCTGAAATCAGTATTGAATTAGATGAAGAAGGCATCATCATCAAGGCAGATACGCTCGGTGGACTTGAAGCTCTAGCATTTGAATTACGTAACTTGGAAACTCCTGTCCCCATCCGCAGTGCTGGAATCGGACCTGTAAACAAGCGTGACTTACGTGGAGCAGAAAATGCATCCGATCCACTTCATAAGGTCATACTCGCGTTTAGTACAACGATCCAAAGTGAAACTGCGGATGAATTATCGAAGGAAGATTGTGCTGTTGAATTTATTGATTCAGATGTAATTTATCACATCCTAGAGCGCTTTGATACCTGGATTCAAGAGCGTAAGATTCAGTTGGAAGAGGAAAAACGTGAGAAAATTGTCTATCCGGGGAAAATCAAAATTCTAGCAGACCATATATTCAGACGTTCTGGCCCCGCTGTTGTCGGTGTACGTATCCTTGGTGGACGACTACATATCGGTCAGCGTCTTTTGACCATAGACGGCAACAAAGTTGGTCAAGTCAAATCGATCCGAATTGGAGATTCATCACACAAAGAGGCCAAGCAAGGTGACGAGGTTGCTGTCGCAATTGAGGGAGCTACCGTAGGCAGAGGTATCGATGAGGAAGATATTCTGTTGGTTGACGTGCCCGCAAGCCATGCTCGAAGACTACGAAAACTAGAGCTGACGGCGGCTGAGCAAGATGTTCTCGACGAACTGACGGCATTGCATCGGGCAGAGGACCACTTTTGGGGTAGATGAAAGCCCGCAGTATACCGGTTTCATAGATTTTGAACCTGAATATCGAATGATGTGTGAGTGACCCCCCTACCCCGAACGTTCAAGTACGAATTGGGATGGTCCTGNNNTGGGTTAAGNCCCANNGTGATACCATGTCAGCAGGGATGGCACAAGCAGCAGGCNCAGGNCGNACNAAAGACCTGATTTCNACCGTNAGTNNAATNTCNCACGCNNTGATGGGTGAAGTCGCAAAAGTGATTATTGGTAAAGAGGAAAATTTGCTTCGTGTAAGCGTTGGTATTCTATCCAATGGAAACATGCTTCTCGAGGATTTCCCTGGCTTGGCAAAAACTTTGCTTGCAAATACATTTGCTAAGGCATTGGGTTGCAAGTTCAAGCGTGTTCAATTCACCCCTGATTTACTTCCGTCAGATATTATGGGGACTTACATGTACGACCAGCAAGTTGGTGAATTCAAGCTCCGGCCTGGACCATTGTTCACCAACATCCTACTTGCTGACGAAATCAATCGTGCTCCACCAAAGACACAGGCTGCACTTCTAGAAGCCATGGAAGAAAAGCAGGTGACAATCGAAGGAATTACACACAAGTTACCTGCTCCTTTCGTCACACTTGCAACACAGAACCCGATTGAACAGGAAGGTACCTACCCGTTGCCTGAAGCACAAATGGATCGATTCCTGATGAAGATGTCGATGGGTTATCCTGATCGAGCTGAAGAAAAAGCCATTCTCGCCCGGCGAAAGTTGCGTGGAAAAGATGGCCACGATGTTGAACAAATCACTTCCCCAAAGAAAGTAGTAGCCATGCAAAAGGCACTGGAGACAGTTCATGTAGACCCAGCGATTCTATCTTACATCGTTGAAGTTGTGCAACGCTCTCGTGAAGATCATCGTGTAATTACTGGCGCTTCNCCACGTGCAAGCCAATCACTGTTCAAGACTGGGAGAGCTTCTGCTGCAATCGATGGTCGTGACTATGTTATCCCAGACGACATCAAGCGTGTCGCCTTGCAGGTTTGTAGCCACCGTATTGTTCTCAAACCCGAAGCTAAAATCCGTGGAATCACCGGCATGCATATCATGCGCAAGATTCTCTCTGAAGTACCCGTCCCGGTCATTCAGTAATCGGTTAACAATCGCCTTTCGATTGCTCGTGTAAGCGAGTGTTTCAAAGAGGGGNTTAGAAGACGAGAGATTGGCTCACCGAGGTGTTTACATGAATCCATACAAAATGGTCATTACAGTCGCCAACCAAAAAGGAGGGTGTTCAAAAACAACCACTGCGGTTAACGTGGCTACAGCGTTGGCCAAGGGAGACCCAGAAAATGGTTGGCCGGCTGCCAAGGTTCTTCTCGTAGATATGGACCCCCAGGGCAATGTTTCAACTTCATTCGGCATTTCCAAGAACAATCTGGGGCGTACGGTTTACGATTTGTTGATGAATGACCTTGGGGAAGAATTACCTGTTATCGAGGACTATCTCATTGGCCCCGAAATTATCAGAGATTCTATGTTGAATGCTTGGAAAGGAAACCACCCTGATAAGAAACCACCCAAAACAATGATTCAGTTCGATAAAGACGATAAATCGAAAATCGCATCATCAGGGGTCGAAAATCTCTGGATTTTACCAAGTAACGTTCAACTCGCTGCGGCAGAAATTGAATTGGCCACAAGAATTGGTCGAGAAACCCGATTGAAAGAAGGATTGGCCTCTGCGATTGACGAATTCGACTATGTCATCATCGATACGTCCCCCAGTCTTGGTCTTCTGACTATCAATGCCATGGCGGCCTCAAATTGGGTCTTAATTCCAGTTCAAACCGAATACTACGCTTTGGAAGGTATGAGTCAATTGATGAATTCAATTAAGCTCGTCCAGCGTAGAATCAATCCAAATCTCAAGTTGTTTGGAATTGCAATGACGATGTATCAAAAGACAAAACTTTGCGACACTGTAGTCTCTGAGGTACGAAGGCACCTGAGTGAACAGGTATTCAACACCGTTATTCCAAGAGACATTAGTGTTGCAGCCGCACCTGCAGATGGAGCACCTGTGGCCATTATCAAAAAGCCTAGTAGAAGCAACAAAGGAAGTCAGCAATATTGGGCATTGGCGAAAGAGGTTCATCGTAGAGCTTTGCGAATTCGTAAAAAGTATGGGATCAATGAACCCAACCGACTACGCGAACATCAGATTAGAACCGGGGATTAATCTCACAATCCTACGGAATGCTCAAGATGTGACTGGCCTGTCTGCGGTTCGGTGAAAACATGGGCTCGCCCAATATGACCTCTGTAAGCGTCTCCTTCGATGTTCGAAGACAATTGAATTCAATGCGGGCAATGGGGAACCACAAGAGTGTGGACCACATGCTGGCTCAGGTCCTCCAAGAATACAGAATGGCCCAACTTAGAGCTGAGGCTGACAAATTGCGAAGCCGATTGAGAGAAATCGGACAAACCGATGTTGAAGCATTGGTGCAAAGACTAGGACAATCTCCCTATGGTGGTTAAATGAAGGGGCAACCAACAGCATACTCGGTTGATGCCCCCACGCTATTCAGGGGTTTGATGGATGGTGGGAGTAATGCACGCATCCTCCTAGATTTAGCTGCAGCAAATGAAATCGAATTGCACGCCCAAGCCTCGGATTGGAACGATCTGTTGTGGCTAATTTCAACCGCTCTTAGAGAATCTGGGGGTGCTTATTCGGGAGAGGAATATGCGTCATTAAGGAATAATCTCCCTGTAGTTTTTCACTAACTACTGCTTTCCGTTGCGCTCTAGCCACTGATGCCCGTACCATCTCCATTGCTCCATTGTCCAGCCTTCTGGTAAACCACCTGATGGTAAAGGTGGTGCTTCAGCAGGGGGCTGTTCAGATTGCTCGGATGGCGGCTCTTCAGGGACTTCTTCTTCTTGGCTGGGAATTGACATTTGCTCAGCGACATATTCCTGTTCAGTGGACTCTTCTTCTGGTGACAATTCGTCCGCCTCTGGTCCTTCAATAGGCGTTTCTTCATCTTCCAGATCATCTTCACCCCAGGCCTTTTGCTCATCAATTCCCCCGCGGGTTTCAAACGCATCTCCACTTTCCCAAGCGTCCAATTCTTTGGTCGCATCTTGGTGTGTATATTGCGCATCAGGTTTTCGCTTATCCCTGGCCTTCCCTATCGTTCGAAGCGTGAGGACAATAATAGGTAGGACTAGTACCATCGCCCCAACAATATATGCTGCGATTAATGCGAAATCCTTGATTGCACCCATTGCATCAAATTCTTCATCTTCCAATAGTGTGATGTTTCCAGAACCTGAATTCGGATCATAGGCCTCTGTACATGCTTCGATATCTTCCGGATATTTTTCACAATGGTCCTCTAGTGTCTTGATTTCGGGGTCGTCATCATCGTAATCCGCATTACTTCCTAAGCAATCTCGATCTTCATCAAGCCACTCTGATCGATTGTTTGCCATCGAACAGTCTCCATACGTCGATTCTGTATTGTCGTCATAACCATCCCCATCTTCGTCGACACAACCATAACGGCTGATTGAGGTGTAACTATTGGCACCAGGATCATACATATTGGCACGAGTACTCGTACCCGCAAGAGTTGGACAAGCATCACCTCTGTATCCAGTTAGATTGTCCCCATAGCTATCCCCATCAGAGTCAAAATGCTGTGTAGACTCAAGATAGAATGCATCTGCAATTCCAACAGGGTGGGCCTCTTCGCCATTTCCTGGATCTGAATATCCATCACCGTCAGTATCTTGACAACCCAATCTGTCCATGGTTGAACCACCAGATTGGTTTGGGCAAGCATCGGGACTTGTTGCACCCAATTCGTCATTATCACCATACCCATCACCGTCAGAATCGGCCCATTGAGTGTCATCTTCAGGGAATTTATCGCCTTGTGTTCCAAACTTATTGTCTCCGTAACCGTCTCCATCAGTATCTGTTTGTTGGGAGGGATTGTTGGGGAATGCGTCGCTATTATCGCCCGCACCATCATTGTCGGAATCCATGGTTTCTGAATCGTCGTTCGGGGCCCAGTCTGCATTATCACCTACGCCATCTCCATCTGAATCTGCAGACTCAGATGGGTCGTCGGGGAATTCATCCAAGCCATCGACAACATCATCGCCATCTCGATCCGCATCGAGAAGATGCACTTCTGCCGAACTTCCGAATGAGGTGAAGATGAATACACCTTCACCTGCAGCCTGTCGAAAACCAACTACTTCACCTTGGACGGAAAATTCCTGCGTCACGGCGAGCGTGTCGATATTCAAAGAGAATACACGTCCATTCGACATCCCCATCATCAATCGATTATCCAATTGTGTAAGAGTTCGGCCTTGGCCATTTGAGCAGAGATTTATCGATTGCTCACGCAACCAATCCGAGGTGTTGTGAATGTCCAAGCGACAATTGTCGGTCAAACTGAACAAATATGCTTCATCACTACTTATCTCCATTTTCAATAAGGGTGCAGTAGAGTCAGCGAGTGCTTGGATAAACGAACCATTTTCATCGTGAATACGGATTTGTTTGTCACGCCCAGATGTGAGGACCTTCCCATCTGAAAGTGCAATTACATCTGTGATTCCATTCGTGTGACTACTGATTGTCGAAATTCCCGATAGAGCACTGGCCGTACCATCCCACTCAATCGCATGCTTGGATACTCGCTTGGTGACCCAGAGGTCGCCATCTCTGTCCCATGCAACACCATCAACCGCTTCATTGACGGAAAACCGATACAGTTCATCCATGTAATCGATGGAGACGACAATGACTCCATTTGATGTGCCCAGAGCAAGCAAATCTTCATTTGAATTGTAATCTGCACAGTTGAAGGATGTGTTCGCATCAACCGTCCAGACTTCTGCGTATGTCCCATTTTCTTGGACCATATATGCTGTGACAATACCATCAGGTGTAGCCACCAAAATATTTCCATTATCGAGAATCCACCACCCTACGGCTGCATGATCGAACTCAGCGACTTTTCCTGCGCTTCCCAATTCTTCTAGTGAAGCTGATGCTGGTGTAGTTGCGATGGGCATCAACAGTGAGCATAGTAGGATGATTGTTAGGGAGAATGTACGCCCGCGCATGAAATCACGAGTGCGTCATCCCCTTTCAAACGAGCGCATCGATGATTTTGTCGATATCCGCACCCCGTAGGGGTGCGATATATTCACTCTTCTTCTTCCGATGTAGGCTCAGAAATCGGCTTTAGAATCGCCCTTGTAACTGGCTTCAGAACTGCTGATTCATCCGTCTTGGTCTCGATTGCAATCGGCTTGCGAATCGGTTTTAGAATCGGAACCAAGGTCGGTAGTTTGGCATCTGATTCATCTTCTTCAGATGGCAATTCGTGTTCCAGAGTTGGTGGGCCCTTGGTGGGAGGGCCACTGACCGGCTTTGATGGAGCACCCTCTCGAATCAGACGACCACCGCCAGGTGGTCCTCGAGATGACTTCATGACATCTGCAAAGTCAGGTGTTTCCTCAGAGGGAGTTTCTGCAATCGGTTCAGCTTCTTCTTCTAGTGAAATAGCGCTTAGGATGGTCTTAGTCACAGAGGGTTGCTCCTCGATAATCGGCTCTGGCTCAGTATCGAAATCCTCCTCGGACATCGGTTCTGGTGCGGGAGAGATTGGTTTTGGAGCCTGAATTGGTTGACGAACTGGTTTCAGTGCTGCCAATCCACTACCTGAGGCTGGAGTCGCAGGTTTACCAAGTGAGTTAGATGGAGCACCAAGTCCTCCAGTTCTCTGAATCGGAGACCTTACCGGTGCTGCGAGTGTTTTCGGTTCTTCGGAATCTCCTTGTTTTGGACCACCCAAACCACCAGGTCGTGCTAAGCCACCCAAACCACCGGATGGTTGGCCCAAAGCGGGGGCCGCACCTGCTGCTGTACTGGGCATCTGGCCTTTGGCTCCTGCCAAAGCATCCATCCAGGCTTGACGACGATCTAACCGGCCATCCTTGCCTTCAAGTTCGGCTACTTCTTCAGCACGTTTGAGTTCAGCTTCAGCTTCCAAGTCATCTTCTGTAATCAGTCCCTTCTCAAGTTCGACTCGGAGTTTCTCTTCAGCAGCTGTGCGGAATTCTTCGGCTCGAGTTTCAAGTTGATTCAAACGGTCACGAATCTCTGCGCGCTTAATGGCGAGTTGTGCTTCAATTTCAGCCCGAATCTCTCCTTCCTTTCGACGAACTTCGATGAGTGCCTTGTTGCGCATGATTTCTTCGCGCTTGGCAACTTGTCGCTCGAGTTGCTCTGCAACTTCTTTTTCTTTCTGAGCGCGGAAGGCTGCTAATTCTGCTTCCATTTCAACTTCAAGATCTAGACTAGTTTCCTGCTTAATGAGATCAAGGTTGGTCTCATATGCAATCCGCTGATTTCGGATTCTAGAGTCGATTTCTGCCATAATTTGGCGCTCTGAAGCTTGCTGTCTAGCGGAAAACTCTGCTTCAATCTGAGACACCCAGGTACCTTTCTTTTCTTCATACTGAGAATCTAGTTGTTCTCGCAAATCAATTTCGCGATCATGTCTAAATTGGCTCAGATGTTGGGTGATTTCGGCTTCCCGATCGGACTTATATTGCTCAAAATCTGCGTCAATTTGAACACGAACTGTGTCTTCAAGTTCAATATGTAATGCCCGATCAATTTCATCGATGGCATGTGAAAATGAGACGTCGAATTTCTCCTTCAATCGTTGTTTTCTAAGTGAGAGGCGCTCTCCGTATTCTGAATCAAGATTTTTTAAGATAGAGGTTTGCAAATCTTCCCTCTTTCTTGCCACTGCCAATTCCAAGTCCTCTTGCATCCGATCTTCCAAACGCTCAGTTTCCTGAGTGAGGCGACTTTCCAGCTCATTGGCAAGTTCTTGAGCGATTTCTTCCTCTAAACGATGTGCTCGTCGTTCATATTCAGCACGTAGTCTTGCTTCACGCTCGCGTAGACGCTGGCGCAACTGTTGCTCTAAGCGGCGGCGAATCCCATCTCGAAGTTGAATCTCTCTTTCAGCAAGACGAGCTTGTTGAGCATCCTCAATACGACGAGCTTGTGCACTTTCTTCTTCGTCCAAGCGTTCACTCATTTCTGACTTGAGGTTATCTTCAATTTCATGAATTTGCCGTTGAAGTTCTTGACCGGTTTCGATTTCTAGACGCTCTTCAAGAAAAGCACGACGACGTTCAAACTCCGAATCCATCTCTTCCTTCAGTTGTGTCCGAAGTTGATCTCGTCTGGACTCAAGTCTACGTGTAGATTCTAGTTCCAATCTGGAGCGAATCGACTCTTCTTCTCGGACAAGGCGGAGTTTCATTTCTTCTCGCAGGGTAGCTTCTTCCCTCGCTAGGACATCATGTTCAAGACGCTCAAGTTCAGATTCCATTTCAGAACGTAGTTCGGATTCAATATCTGCAAGTGCACCTTCCGCTTGCATTCCAACAGTCTTTGCCAGTGCACTCTTCACTCCAGCAAGACGTTCTGATTGCTCTTGCAAGCGCAGACGGCGTTCGCGCTTCAAGGATGAACGCATTCTGCGCTCGTCATCAAGTCGATTGTCAATGGATTGAACATCATCTAGGGAAGGCGTGCGAATTTGTTCCGAACTTGAATTCCCGGCCGTATGCCGCGCTCTAAGTTCTGCTAATTTTTCCCTGCTAACACTCAAGGGTCCCATCCCCAAGTGTGGTTCGAATTCTTCTGATACTTAACCGCCACAGGTTTGAACAATCGCGAAAGAGGGATTATCAGACCTTATGTTGCCTTTCGAAAACTTCAATTTTCTATGATTCAGAATCAGCATTTGTTGACATCGAATCACAGATTTTAGGGCCTATCAAAATATGAGTCGTGATTATTGCCAATGGTATGACTAAGAGTACAAAAGATACTGTTGAACCGTTCTCCTGTGCCCAACCCATAGACTGAATCAAAGTAGCCACAAACATGGAAAATAGCAAGAGTAAACTTAGATTCATGCCTGTGCCCTTAGAGAACTTCGGTAAGCGTCTATCTGAAACCATCAAGCAACCCGCTAGAATCATTCCGGGGAGGATTAGCCAATCCAGTGGGTAATTCGAACCATTTTGATCACCGGTTTCAATTAATTCGATTGTAGCCACTTCGGGTTGGAGAATAACAAGACCCGATAATGATAGAATCAATATCGCACTTCCAGGACTTGCCAAACCGTGAAACCATGGTTTTTCTGAGTCTGATTCGTGTTGAAAACGAGATAACCTCAGCATTGTACACATGACCACCCAGCAGCATACAACCGCCATAGATAATGTCCAAATTGGTGTTGCGTCTCCCCAACGGCTGAATAATCCAAACACCAAAAGTGAAGGAGCAACTCCAAACGAAATCGAATCCGACATCAAATCGAGATACCCGCCGAGATGTCTCCTCTTAGAGTAAATTCTAGCGATTGGACCATCGATAAGATCACCAAAAACCGATGCGATGATGAGTAACATCGCCCACCAAATGTACTTTTGAGAATCTCCATCAATCACAGAGAAATCATCAAACGCGAGGATTAAGCAAGCAATTGAAAATGTGCCTAGTAGACCATTTGAGAGTGTTATCCAATCTGCGATACCCATCAATCGGAAGGTTGTCTTCATACCAACAGCGAGTAATCGGTTTGGCTTGAATTCTTTGCCGAATCCTGACTTAGAAGGTCACAAAGAAAGATTCCGAGCAAGCGGGGCAGTCTAAGCGTCGCTTTCCAGGCCTCGGACGAATANGCAGTTGCCGTTCACAAGATGGACAATCCACCTCGACCTTCACGACCTTTCTTGTGACCTTAAACACAATCGAACAGGAGGAGCAGCGTAAAGCACAGGGGCGTTCATCAACCCCAACACGCAATATCTTAGAGCAGGATGGGCAACTGACTTTTTCATCNAACCATGCATCTCTTGTAGGCTTGTGATCGATTCGAACTACTGCGTCACAAACGTTGCATGAGATTTCGCCCAATTCATGCGGGAGTATACTGTCACAACTTGGACAATCAATTGTAGGAGGGGCAATTTTTGATTCGATTTCAATAATATCGTCGGCCATGATATCACCTCATCATGAACGCTTAGGAGGACCGATAACGAGAATCCCATTCGGCATGAAGGTCACACCCATCTCCAAATCAACACCAAATGATTCGGCAATTGCTGAGACTGCACTCTTTGCCAATGTTGCTGAACGGTCTGCTGGAATTGGAATGAAGTGTACATCTGCACCAGATTCAAGCAAATCACGAACGCTATCCGGCAAGTTGCCCAATATATCTGATTGAGAGGNGGTAGTNGGTGTCACTCGCTCGNTCACACGCCACCAACGCGCGCGACCTTCATCGCGGTGATTTTCAACCAAACCATTCTTGACTAAGGTTTGCAAGTGATGATACAAATGATAGCGAGTAACTCCAGTACTTTTCTGCAACATAACCGTTGACTTTTCGTCAGCATCGAGAAGATTCTGATAGATTGCTAGGCGAGTTGGATGTGACAAGGCCATGGTTCGTCCATCGACACGAATCTTGGTCACTTGCTCTCCCCCGGGGTTTGTCGATTCATACGCGTATATCAAGGCGGCGACTGCTCAGTCATGGCCAATCGATGAGGACTCCTTGGAAAAAAGCAATTTGAAAGCATCTGAATAATCTTTTATGATCGAGCCAAAAACAGATTTTAGCAAACTAATTCTGTTCCCTGACGATGCAATAAAGGCCCCATTGAGAATCACAAGAAAAGCACTCATTTCGTGAACTAGTACCGCGAGTGCGAGGCTATTCATTCCGGTCACCACAGCACCCATCAACATCACAGTAACCAGAATTGAAATCAGTATATTGAATTGTACCACAGCTCGGGTACGCCTAGCGATTCGAATCAATGAAGTGATTGCACGAGGGTT
The DNA here is from genome assembly GCA_002701965.1 of Methanobacteriota archaeon. Taxonomy (GTDB): domain Archaea; phylum Thermoplasmatota; class Poseidoniia; order Poseidoniales; family Thalassarchaeaceae; genus MGIIb-P. The sequence continues at coordinate 23,643 of NZXM01000019.1, forward strand.
TTCACCAGGAATCAGGACATCGGCTGCATCTAAATTGACTTGTTCTCCACTACCTACAGCAACACCAATATCAGCAACAGCAAGGGCAGCTGCATCATTGAATCCATCTCCTGCCATCAATGTCCTTCTACCATGGCTTCGTCGTTCGACCCACATGGCCTTGCCTTCAGGGTCAATCTCACCTCGACACTGTATGGCTGGGATCCCAATCTCTTTTCCAAGGGCTTCAACGGCTTCTTGAGTATCACCTGAAAGTAATTCAACTGCGACTCCCATCGATTGTAAATCATGAATCATCTCAGCGGCACCAGGTCTCAAGTCATCGTGAATGAATGTGAAGGCGGCGATGGCTTTTCCCCCCTTTGCTAGGATAGAAAGACCCAGAGATGAATCCATGCCTGTAATCAATTCTTCAGGAATCTTGACATCGTTTTTGACGAGCCAATCTTTTCGACCAAACATGACTCTCTTTCCGCTGTGTTTTCCCTCAACACCAGCATCGCCGTCCTGTAGAGCAGTAACTTCGGCAACACCTAGGTCACTGGCTTCCTGCAAGATCACAGATGCGTATGGATGATTGGAACGTTGCTCTAGACCCGCTGCAAGACGGAGGACATTCTCTCGCTTCTGGGATTTCGCCAAACGAATTTCACTCAATCTTGGCTTTCCACTCGTCAGTGTGCCCGTTTTGTCTAACAGTGCAAGATCAATACCTGCTGCCGCTTCAAGCGCATCTCCACCTCTAGCGACAACACCGATCATTGATGCGGTAGAAAGAGCAGCTGCATGAGGAACTGGAGCCGCAAGTAACAATGCGCAGGGACATGCGACTACCCACAGTAAGAGAGTCAAGCGGATATCATTCGTAATCAGTCCTGCTAGAGGAGCGCAAACCAATACAATGGGCACCCACCATTTTGAGAATACCTCAATCGAGGCTTGAACTCGTGGAGGGCGATCCCGGAATGTTCTGACTTCATCAATGAGTCCTGACAATCGAGTTTCATTCCCCACTGCTGTGGCTTCAACCACAATCGGGCCTCGATCAAGTACCAGCCCGGCGTGAACCTCTTCCCCATCTGTGACTCGAACAGGGATGCTCTCACCAGTGAGGGGGGCCCGGTTCAGCGAACCAATCCCATCAACCACAATCCCATCTACTGGAACAATTTCTCCACTACGAATTTCGACATGGTCTCCATTTTCAAGTAGTTCAATTGAAATGAGGTTGTCTTCATGCTCTGATCCATGTTCTGTATGGCCAAATGACAGCATATTCTGCACAGGAGCCATGATTGAAATTCCAGTAATTTTCTTTGCTTTTTGTATTCGGCGTGCGCGGCGTGGCAAGCGATCAAGTCCACCTTGCATCGCCTCACGTGCTTTCAGTAACGCGGACTCTTCCATGTGAGCCGCGATGGCAACAAGTATCGATACCATCAGAGCTTCGGACCAATGCTGTCCAAAGAAAGCACCAATTACGGCCAATGATGTCAGCAATTGGAACCCCAATTCCTTGTTCTTGAGCCCACCCCAAGCATCTAGGAACATGCGCCACCCTGATAGCCCAACACCTACAAGTGTCAATGACAATAGAAGACTCTGATTTTGGTATTTTTCAGGCATCGCGAGTATGGCGAGCAGAATCAGAATAGCCGGGACCGTGGAGACAAGNCGCCATTGTCCATTGTCCAAGCGNCGATTTTGTACTTCTCGTAGGACTAATTTACCACCAACAACCTTGTTCAGTCCACTGTTTAATTCGTTGAGCAGAATCTTTTCGGTCAATGGAACTGTTTGAATCTCTACAAACGCATCCTCAAATCGCACTTCCAATAAGCCAGGTATTTGCATCATCATTTGCCTGAGCTCTCTTTGACTCACACCATTCCTCTCAGCAAGACCTGAAGCAGTGACACCCATCATCCGCTGCCAAGTGACATCTGGTTCATGGCCTAAACTGGTCATGACAGCAGAGACTTTCGAAGTATGACCTTCCCCCAAATCAATATCGATTGAAATCGTACCCATTGTCACTGAAACGGCAACCCCATTTACGCCAGGTACTCGTTGAGTTGCACGTTTTGCCTTGGCTGCACAATCAGGGCAATCCATACCCTTGATTGGCCATTCAAATTTGTGGGAACCGTCAATTTCTAAGGACATGTCGGCCGCCTCAGCTGCAGCTTCAGTTTCGACATCAACAAGCCTTGGCTTGAGACGATCTTTGACTGCATCCATCTGTACAGTCAATCCTTTCTTGAGTCTTGAAAGTCGTTGATTGAGAGGCATATTTTCGGTGATTATTGGAGAGCTAGATGTTGATTTAACATTAGGATTGATGGATGTAGGTGGAAGTTTTCCCTCCGCATCATCCTCTATGAGGATGAAATCNTCATCTTCACCCATATCGATTGCGAATTGGGACCTACGTTTGAATTTCGCTATCAACACTAGAAGGGTTTCTTAGTGTAAATTTTCAATTGGAAAATCAANTTTTCAATTGGTGCAGGGGGCAGGATTCGAACCTGCGAAGCACTTGACAGCGGATCTTGAGTCCGCCCCCTTTGACCACTCGGGAACCCCTGCTTAGGCTGACCGAGAAGACATCCACTGTTCATTCTTCCTCTTGGTGAACATCCAGTAAATCTTGAGGAATGGGAGGGGGGTTTTCATCAGGGAAGTGCTCAGGAGGGCGCGGCCAGGAATCTGTTTCATCGTACAATTGTTCATCCCATTCATCCCCTTCTTCTTCACGTAACCACAGCATTGCGGTGCCAAAACCCAACGCAGTGCATAACAGAATGAGTATACTCACTACAATTGGCCCATCACCAAATACGCGTTCAACCCATGACAAACTTGCCCCTTCTTCACGTATGGGAGCAAGATCGATTGGGATTTTTGAATTTTCATCGTCATTAAGAATGAGGTAGAGCTGTAAATCACCCTCCCGCCAAGCTTCAAATTCAAATGTCAACAATATCGATTGCCTTGCATCCAGTGAGACTTCTTGACTCTCAAATTCAATAATCAATGGTTCAGCATTCGGCTGGGGTTCCCATGCCCAAAGACTGACGTTGAGGTGACCTGGGAGATTGCCGATATTGTGAATTCGTGTATCGACTTGAATGATATCACCAACTTCTGGTGCATCGTTGTCCACCCATATCGAAATCAAGTTTGGAGTGAAGTGCATGATTTCTAATGCAGGTACACGTGGAGAGTTTTCGGTACCCGGGCCCTGCAATTCATTTCCAGCTAGATCTTTACCCTCCACCCAAACCATCAATATATCACCCGGAATTAATCGGATATTTGGTGTGAGGTTGACATAACTTGAATACACCCAAAGTCCATTGGAATGAACACCTAAACCCATGTCCATAGATGACTTTGATCCTGAAATGTCAAGTCCATCTCTACGGAAAACCCAATGCAATACAAGACTTTGATCACCCATCCCTCCTTCATCTTCCACTGTGAATGAAACCAATTGATTGGAAAGTGCATCTGAGCGAAGTTGAACAAGGCTTGTAGTTTGGAATTCGATTTTCGGTGCAATGCTATCAATGGCCACATCAAATGCCATATCTGGCAGACTTGTATTCAATCCAGTATGATTTGCCAAGCCAAACTGAATCGTATGAGTAGGTCCATTCCATAGGTTGACGTCGAAGTCTATTGCGACGGTAAATCCACCTCCATTTGCTGCACTGTATACCGTATACGTATCCTCTCCACCGAGAATGTTAATCTCAATCTCTGTGGATTGTGGAATCCCAATCGCAATTATTTGGTTTAATTCCCGATGTACAATTGAGGCCGTGAATGACATCGAGTCGCCAGGTTGTAAATTCAATTTATTTTCAAACATGGGCATAGAGGGTGTCGTCAAATCCTCTATTGCATCCACTCGCCACATTAATCGATTATCTAGCGCCCATGCAAGGTGATCCAGATTGGATACAGAGCCTGATACATCCTCGCCATCTTCCACAATCTGTAGTGAAGGTATCCACTGNCCCTGCAACCATTCCTCAGGTGCTCCGAAATTAATGGCAAATGAAATCTCAATCAAGTAAGCATTGTCTCCTAACGATTCGGTGTCAACCGATAGAGGAACTACTGGACTGTTCAAATCTGAAGATAAAGTACCATTTAGGGGGTGGAAGAAAATGACTCCTTGCCCATCACCAGCGATATCCAATCCAATAGAATCTATCGATTCTAGTCCATTTGCATCTTGAAGAGTAAACGAAAATTTATGTTCCATCCCCATGAGAAGAGACATTTCTTCATGACGGTCGAGAGAAATTGAGGGGAGTGACAACTGTGTTGGAGATTGAGTTTGAACAAACATGGTTGCAAGATCATTTTCAAGACCAGGACCACCCCCTCCAACAAATGGATGGCCTGCATAATCTCCACCAGCAACATAACATGAAATTCGATCATTCTCAGCCATCATTGACAAACTAACTGCGGGGAAATCAACTCGAATTGTACCACGCGGAGCACCCCCCAGGAACTGCAATGATTCACCATATTCACTTTCATCGGCAACCCCATCTTGATCTGTATCGTCATAAGTTTCGAACCAACAACGTAGGGAAACAAAGGTGTCTAACAATTCATCGTCGTGTACCTCTATCCAAAGAGGAGCGATGCGATCTGGCGAGAGTATGTTTCCATCTGCTAATTGACCACCATTGGGTGTAAAAATCATCAAAGGACCTAACCGAGGAGGTGTTGGGTCAGTCTTGACCTCAACAAACAACTCACCAGCAGAGGCATCCTCAGCCCCAAATGTAGGCGTACCAGATGGTCCAATTTGCAAAATCCAAGGTGAAATGGTAATGTTTCCAGAACCATTTGGTAAATTGATGCTAGCGGAAAAAGAGCCAGAGTCTCCACTGACCCCAATAGACTGAGATGTACCATTGNCATTTTCCAGTTCAAGTGCGACAGTGTAAGCATCCGCAGAGGGGTGAGTTGCTGCCTGACCTTCAAATCGTACTGTTCCTGTGACAGATACCAGCGAACCCGATTTTGCATGTAACGGATATCGAGCATCCCATTCGTTAGACAACAAGCGAGATTTCTCATCACGTACCTGCCATGACACAACCTCGANNTCATTTTCCATAGCTTGATGATTCGAGCCACCAATCATCGAACTTGCTGGACCTAACGTAAAGCCATCAATCTCAATCGCTTCTACCAACACTTCAATCGAATCTGCATCATCAAATTCCCACTGAGTTTGAAAGTTCCAGTGTAATTGAATTTGCATACCCACTTTGGTCACTGTGACAGATGAAAGTGCCATTTTTTCAGCGCCAAAAACTTGGAACGCTTCCGGCTCATTTGAAAGGTTTTCAACATGAACCTCAATATCAATGCCAGTATTNCTTTGCATTCGTAGAATGGCAACATCGAAAAGATTGCGATTAAACAAATGCGTATGAGTACTCACGATTGTCACATTTTGTTCAGGCACCATGGTTCCACTAGGCACTGAATCAATTTCGTTGACAATTCGTTGAGCGTGTGAAATTGAACCTGTGAGGCCCACTCCACCTCGGTCTGCTTCTAGAATAATCGGAATTTGTAAATCTCCTGAGACGATTGTTGCTGGCCCAGTTCCATTGATTGCTTGGGCCTGAATCTCGCGTAAACTAGGACCAAGTCCCGTGATTGAAGTCGTCGATTGCCATGATATGGCCATACCAATGAAGTTGAAAAATTGGGAATCTGATTGATTTTGTATTGTGGACGCTGGATTTTGTAGAATTCGGATTTCTCCAGCGTTCATCGAATCATGGATTCCGTTTGCCCAGGACCATGAAATGTCAGCACCTGCATAAAGCGCCACACCTTGATCAAGTATTATTCCCGGTGAACTCCATTGCGGCCATGGTGTGATTGAACTGTTGTTTTGTTGTTGACCATCATACCAACCAAAGGCACCATATGGCTCAAAATTCCATGACCAGTCGACAATTCCATCCCCTCCTACATCCAGTGCACCATTGTGCATCGGCGCCCCAAGCTGGCCTGTGAATGACGCATAGCGAACCCAACCACCCGGTTGAAGGTCGATNGTGGGGCGAATGTTGACTGCNGCGTGAGGTAATACAATACTCTGATTGTTNAACATGCNAGTTGCAAGTAAAGCCCCCTGTCCATCCCATAATTGGAAAATNGCACCTGCGGATTCAGCGATAATGATNACTTCTTCAATAGGNGCATCACCAAAAACAGCAGAACCTGAGAGTCGCACAGTATTGAGTGTTGGATTGGAAATATTACTCCCAATATCGTCATGAATTAATGATAGGGGGATGTCCCAACCATTGGTTCCATCAGCCCCATTTAGAATTCGAACCGCTCCTGAATGTAATCCAGTAATTCTGGGTGTCAATTGATGATCATTGGTGCCAAATTCAACTTGAATACGATATGAGTCATGGTATGGAAGGACTGGGAATTCAGAATATATTGAGTTGGAGGTCAAGCCAAATGGAACTGATGAGCCATTTGCGTCAATCAACGATGCTCTAACCCATGTCCCATTTGGTACACTAGCATCAATATCAATTGTAGGAGCAAAACCATCTGTATTTTCGAAAATCAAGTCACTTGTCCATGAACCATTGGATTCAAACCAATCGACAATAACACCGACGTTGTCAATATACCACCCATCTACTTCGATGAAGGTATCTGAAAAGAATGAGAATCTGAGCATAATGTCATGCCCCCCGAAACTGGATAAATCTCCTTCAATATGTGAGAAGGACTTGTTGTTCATACATCCACCCCCCTTCTGGTTTGAGCCATCCCATGCCCATTGTTGATACAGGGGCGATTGAGGATTGTTCCAATGTTGAATATCGTAAAATTGGGGGATGTCTTGTCCATAGATTTGCCAAGAAGTACCATTGTCAATGCTGGTATACAGTGCGCCACCATCCCATCCAACTTCTGCACAGATGAAGTGATCAAACGATACTCTAGCACTGGCACCTAGGGGAATATGGTATGAGGGACTAATCAAATGAGACCACGAATTTGCTGCATGTCGATTGTCCAATCCCATCGCAACCCCGACCTGTCCGCTGGGCCATGCAGAGGGGCCCCAGCCACTGGTATTGGAAACGTTACCAAAGGACCAGGATTGGCCATAGGGTGTGTTTACAGACCAACCCTCGGCAATCAGTGGAGCGTTCTCAAATGACCATGTAGATTCTGAAGGGCCATTGTTTCCCCAGTTATTGAGATACTGCCACTGATCATAAGTTCCACCTGGAAGTAGATCATGCCAGGCTCCACCATCGGAACTGAAGTTCTCTGACCACAATATATCGGTTGATCCTGAGACCGTTCGAGTCACGCTGATGTCATCAATGAAGACACCTTCTGGAGGATCAATTGTACCACCATATCCTGAAGAGGGCATTTGATCGGTTTCAACTACGACTCGTAGCATGAATGTACCATTGGCCGGCATAGTGAATGAAGACGGGAATGGATGTGCGACTTCCACCCAACCCCCGGTGTCTTCCATGATGGTTCGACCACCAATCGTCAAACCATACGGCCCTGGAATACCTCCGACTGGTGACATTCTATACCACGAAATATTGTTACTGGAAATTTGAATTTCGAATTTGTCCCACGAGCCACCCTCTAAATCGAAATCTGTCCAGTAACGAACCATCCAAGCTCCAGATAGGCCAGAACTCGTGTTCACTTGGACCGGGATGGTGAGGTGTGCATTGGCATCCGGGGCATATTGACCAATCAGAGACCCATGAAACCACGAACCTGGTGGTTCTCCATCATTGCTTATGGTGACCTCATCCACATACCAACCAGGCCGATCTACCATTCCCGTTGGGTCGGTCCAAAGAACAAACCGATGCAAAAGGCCAGAGTGATTCATCGAGTGCAAATGAGAGATGTCGAATGATGAATTGACCCAACCACTGGCACTTGGGCCTCCAAATACTCCAAATCCTGGACCCTGTGCCCCATTTGGAACAGGTGCTGTAGAGGAAATATTCCAATTATAACCGCCGGTGGGCTCAACATATTGCCAGGTTTGTCCTCCATCCAAGCTTACCTCAAGCCATGCACCTGATGAGCCTGTGCTGGAGTTGCTATGGTGCAAGTGATACCAATGATTGAAACTTAATTTCCACTGATTGGCTACGTTGGGAACAGCACTTGATGGTGATGTCAGCCATGCATGTGTCCCAGCTGGAACCGAATCTTCTGGAAGTGTGGCGGCAATCAATGAGCCCTGTGACGCCAAGGATGGTATCAAGCCACCTGCAGCTTGTCGAGCAGAGTAATTCATTGCAAATGCACCATTGAACTGAGAGGGCTCAGCCATCCGCCAGACATCTGCGGTTCCACCCGGCGAGTACTGTTGAAATCGCATGGATAGAGTTTCCAAGTCATCCAAACGACCTACGGTATGATTCACACCCAATGTCAATTCATCATCGAACACCGAAATCGATGAATCTGAAAATGTTCCATGACTAAAGTTGAGTGATGGGTTGTCGGCAATCCAATGTGTACCAGTTCCGCCATCGCCGTTCGCTCCGGTTGAGACATTGACCCAACCATCAAGAATGGTTGAATTGGCTGGAATAGAGAACGCATCCTCGGTCAGATTGGTTAATCCCCCCTGTGGATTCGNTTGCACAATCAATTCAGAATCACCTGAATAGGGGCTCTCNATTGCTTGNGCAAATGGAGCGANAATCATGATTGTAACAAGCACAGCCGCTGTCCTCATNCCCTCACCTNTACCCATCGACCTGTGGCNATCGGTTTGAACACAGCGGATGCTTGACCNCNGCGCCCGTAGGGCGCTATCGGAGTGAATGGTTCATTTACCGGCACGGAGGAGCACCCATTCGCGGTGATGNCATGGCGGAACAAGAAGTGCTACAGGGGCCTCAACTTGCAGCAGTTGAAGCACAGTTACACGCCCTCNTACGTTCTCAAGCNAAACATGCACTTCCAGTCGATCTTCCTCGTCCTGATTTCTGGCATNTNTGTTCNCAACTATTGCAATCCATTGAATTGGAACTGGCAGAAACCAGTCGNAATGAAGGGTTCTCTGCCCGTGCACAGACCCTNACACGGAGGCAATCTAACCTGCGTAGAACCATTTCAGATTTGACGCGCCATCGCCTGAATGCCTTTGTGAATCACGCTGCATTGGCCAATCTCGCCAGTACTCCTTTCGGCGACGCAGCTATGGAAGCAAGTATGAATTTGATGCCCATCGATTGGCAACGCCAAGATGGTGCAGAGAGAGCCTTCCATGAAGGGGTTGCCGAATTGATTGAGCAATACAAAAGAAACGTCTCTTGGAATGGACTTCAGCANGGGATACTTGAGAACTCNAATCCCCAACCTNTTGTGACACCTGCAGGAAACGCACAGTTGGATCAATTTGTTGACCAACCTGGNGGATTAACCGGGGAGAANCCGCCAGCAGTGGAAGAGGTTGTTCCTGAAGAAATCTGGAACGATCCCGATTTTGATGATGAAGATCGAATTTCTATGATGGAGGAATTTCCTGAGATTTCCGAACCGATGATGGGTGAACAAGAACCTCAGCCTGATGAAACTGAAAGTACACAACCGACTGGGATGATTCGACTTCGAATACTGAAAGATATGCCTGAGCCCATTCTAGACGCGAGTGGCGAAGAAATTGAACTACTTGCGGGAGATTCATTCAATTGCCACGCCTTAATGGCNGAAACGCTGATTGCTGCAGGTTGGGCCGAAGCCGCATCGCTAGATTAAGCGACGGTTCGTAGACTGAGCTCAATGGTGACTGTGTCAGGGATTGGGATGCGCATCACTTGGCGTAGTGCAGTTTCATCGGTGGACTTACCGATGACCAATTCCAACANACGCTTGTGAATTCGCATTTCCCAGTGATCCCAAGTTTCGCTACCTTCGCCATCAGGTGCTTTCCGGCATGGAACGACCAAACGGCGTGTTGGCAATGGTATGGGGCCTCGGAGTTTGACTCCTGTTTGCTCACTGATACTTCGAATCGAGGCACATACCGCATCAATATCGACGTGGTTTTCACCCGTCAATTTAATCGTGGTAACCGTTGGCATAGTGCATCCCTTTTCCGATGATCAATTCTTGAAGATTACTTCTTCTCAATCTTCATGCAGACACCGGCTGCGACCGTCTTGCCCATGTCGCGAATAGCGAAGCGGGAAAGTTCGGGGAACGCATCCATCTGCTCGATGGCCATTGGCTTGGTTGGCATGAAGCGAATCAAGCAAGCGTCACCAGTCACAAGGAACGGTGGGTTGGCTTCCTTGCCAGCCTTGGAAGTCTTCTCCAATAGCTCGACGAAGCGAACAGCAACTTGAGCTGTGTGTGCGTGGAATACAGGTGTGTAACCAGCTGCTACAGCCTTGGGGATGTCCATCAACTGAATTTGACCAACGAAAGTTTCGTCGTGACGTACGAACATAGGCTCGTTGTCAGAGTATCCAGCAATGTCACCACGGCGAATGTCAGTTGCGGATAGACCACGAACGTTGAATCCAACGTTGTCACCGGGCTCAGCCTTGTCGACAACCGTGTGGTGCATCTCGATACTCTTGACTTCAGCAGACTTCTGGCTTGGGTTGAATACAACTGTCTTACCTGAGTGTAGGATACCAGTCTCAATCTTCCCAACAGGTACCGTACCGATACCGCCGATCTTGTAAACGTCCTGAATAGGTAGACGAAGAGGTCGGTCAGTTGGTTTTGGACCCATTTCAATGCCATCGATACACTCGAATAGAGTTGGACCGCTGTACCACTTCATGTTGTCACTCTTGTCATACAGGTTTTCACCGTTGAAAGACGAGCAAGGTACCATTGGTACATCAGCTGGGTTGAAGCCAGCCATCTTTAGCAAGTTGCTAACTTCTTCCTTGACACTGTTGTACTTGTCTTCACTGTAATCGACACCAGAGATATCCATCTTGTTGATGTTGACAATCAGTTGCTTTACACCCAATACACGTGCGAGGAAAGCGTGTTCCTTTGTCTGTGCGTTGACACCGTCATTGGCTGCGACGCAGAGAACTGCAGCGTCAGCTTGGCTTGTACCGGTAATCATGTTCTTCACGAAGTCACGGTGACCTGGTGCGTCGATGATTGTGAAGTAGTACTTAGGTGTGAACAATTCCTTGTGAGCAACGTCGATTGTGATTCCACGCTCGCGCTCTTCCTTTAGTCCGTCCATAACATATGCAAGACCGAATCCGGCCTTACCTTGCTCCTGTGCTAGCTTCTCGTTCTTCTCAATAACGTGCGCTTCGATATGACCTGTGTCTAGTAGTAGACGACCGACAGTGGTTGACTTTCCGTGATCGACGTGGCCTACGAAAACGATGTTTAGGTGTGGCTTGCTCTTATCTTCCCATTGTGAACCCATAGTTTTCACCTCAATGTGTGGCCCGCCGACCCTACTCCCCTATTTGAAGGTAGTCTATGACATCGGTATCTGCAAAAATTACTCAAATGTGATACTGAAAGGAAATTTCTTCCAAATAAATGCGATTATTTGTACTCTAGAGATATGACAAACGACTTCACCGTGGTATCCCACTGTTCTTCATTGACCAAGTCAACTGTCCAAAACATTGTGAAATCTCCATTGTTGAAATTCCTGAATTGAGTGGTGCTCAACTTAAGTTCAGTACACCGATCATCACCGCAATTCATGTCCCCATCGGATTCTGAAGTGGTGTTCCCATTTCGGACTTCTTCAGTTTCTGAATCTGACTGTGAGCCATTGTAAGCATAGAGGTCCAATCGGTTTTGTGGAGCGAAATCCCCCCATGAGGCTTCATCGTCCTCTTGTGGGTAAACTGCTTCTATTTCCACGTAACGGATTGAGTGTGTTTGACTAGAGTGTTGCTTTTGATACACAACTGGATATTCGAATGTCACTCTTCCAGGATTGTTAGATTGGTTGCTATCGATGGT